>QMKT01000014.1 GCA_003646505.1 Campylobacterota bacterium | reverse complement strand
TTATAATTGTATTACAAAAGGCAATTTAGCTGGGTTATATGTTTTACTCCTTGTCCAAAATTGTAAACTTCCTTGTTTTGCTCGGTTTCTGTCTTTTTTCTTCGGTTTAATTTACCCCTTTACTGATGGCTATAATAACATCATACATCATTTTTTTTGAAGTTTATTATGACTTTTAATGATAATTTAATGAAAAAATGATATAATTCACTTACAAAAGGTAGTTATTTTAAACATTCTAATTGAACAAGTTTTACGCCTTGTCCAAATTTGTAAATTTCTTTTTTAAGTTCATTAGTTTGGGCTGCCTTTTACTTCTTCATTTTCTAAAACCTAATCATACGAATATTACGATAAAATACTTTTAATTATAAACATATCAGGAAACCATCATGGCTAAAAAAATTGCATCTGCAAGAATCTCAGAAAAAAGTTCAAAACTACTTCAAGATCTTAATAATTCATTACCTTTTGATAAGGTTCTTTATAGAGAAGATATAGAAGGTTCACGTGCCCATGCATATATGCTTTGTGAGCAGGAAATCATCTCTAAAGAAGATTATGAAAAGATTGAAGGTGGGTTGTATGAGATACTGGGTGAAGTAGAGTCCGGTGTATTTAAACTTGATGGTGATGATGAAGATATTCACATGGCAATAGAAGGAAGATTGACTGAGAAAGTAGGAGATGCGGGTAAACGTTTACATACTGCACGCAGCCGTAATGATCAGGTAGCACTTGACTTTAGACTTTATGTGCAAAATAATACAAAAACCATTGCTGATCTACTTTTAGAAAACATTAGAACCCTTGTTGCTGTGGCAGAAAAAAATGCAGAAGTAATGCTCCCAGGTATGACACATTTACAACATGCTCAGCCTATCAACTTTGGTTACCATATGATGGCCTATGCAAGTATGTTTAAACGTGATTATGAGCGTTTTGTGAGTTCTTATGAACGTAACAATTATTCTCCTATTGGTTGTGCTGCTTTGGCTGGTACGCCTCACAACATTTCTCGTCAGATCACTTCTGATAAATTGGGTTTCAATGCACCAACACTGAATTGTCTTGATACAGTCAGTGACAGAGACTTTGCACTGGAGATACTCTTTAACATCAGTACGATGATGATGCATATGAGCCGTTTGAGTGAAGAACTCATTTTGTGGTCTGCAAGTGAATTTAGATGGGTCACACTTTCTGATAGACATGCAACAGGTTCTTCCATCATGCCACAAAAGAAAAATCCTGATATCCCTGAACTGCTACGTGGTAAAACGGGACGTGTAAATGGTAACCTTGTAGCACTTCTTACTGTGATGAAAGGGCTACCACTTGCCTACAACAAAGACATGCAGGAAGACAAAGAAGGTGTGTTTGATTCAGTAAGAACAGCAACACTTTCACTGCAAGTACTTGAAGAGATGATAGTAGATATGACAGTCAATGTAGTACAGATGGAAAAAGCATGTATGATGGGACACCTGAGTGCTACAGACCTTGCTGACTACCTCGTAAAAGAAGCAAATTTACCATTCCGTGATGCTTATCACATTACAGGTAATGCTGTAAACTTGGCTGAGGAAAAGGGATTAGACATCTCTGAACTTTCTTTGGAAGATCTACAAAGTATAGATGAGCGTATAGGTGAAGGGGTGGTTGCACTTCTTGATAACCGCGCATCTATGAATGCACGTCAGTCTGAGGGTGGTACTGCAACTGTGAGGACTTTGGAGCAGGTGGAGAGTTTGAAGGTTTGGCTAGAGACTCAAAATAGCTAAAATGGCACTTTTTCTCGTTACCACAGTGTGAGAATGAGAGTAAGACATTACCAATCTGTATATGGACTTTCAATTAAATTTGAATTAAAATACCTCACATCATCTGTAACTTCTTCATTTACCCACTGGGGTAAAGAAAAATCTTCATCTTCACTTTCCAGTTCTATTTCTGCTATGGTCAATCCTTTATTCTTTCCCTTAAAAATATCTATTTCCCATACATGACCTTCATATTTCACTAGATATCGGGTTTTCTCTATCAGTGATGTGTGACAGAGTTTGTTTAGCATTTCATCTGCATCTTCGAGAGGGATAGGGTATTCAAATTCAAGCCGTGAAACACCCACATTTTTACTTTTGATTGTGAGAAATGCTTCTTTGTCACGTATACGTACTCTAACGGTTGTGTGGTCTATCGTTTGGATGTAGCCTTGTTTGATTGTGTAGCCATTTTTAAGGTCTGAAAGTTTGTCTTTGTTTATAAGAAATTTTCGTTCTATCTCTATACCCATGATGATGCCTTTATGAAGTAATATTATAGGTTCCCTATATCTCATATAGTGTACACTATGACAGATAAATATTAGGAATAAATATGAATGTATCAGTAGAGTATTTGGGAGATAAAAAATTTAAGGCTAATACGATCAAGTCCAGTTATATACTTGATTGTAAAGAGATCACTCCTGTGGAGTATTTTGCAACAGGAATTATAGGGTGTACAGGTATAGACCTTGTGATGATGGCTGAGAAAGATGGGTTTGAGGTTAAGAACTATTCTGTAAAAGCAGAAATTGAACGTACAAAATCTGTACCTATGAAATTTGCCTCTATGCACATCATTTTTGATTTTGAAGGTGACTTTGATGCAACAAAAGCGAAGCGTTACATAGGGGCATCTTTGGAGAGTTACTGTACGACTGTGAACTCTATACGAGATTCGGTGAAAGTAATATATACTATCATTCAAAATGGTGAGAAAATCTCTGAAAAAGAAGCGCTTATTTCTATGAATATTGAGCTTGAAGATGGGTTTGGCGGAGCTTGCCGTTCGTAGATTTTAGAGCACGTGTTTTAAAGACTATTAGTGCTTTATCACGTTTTATTATTTTACTCTAACTCTTTGCTGAAGATCAGAGGGGGGAGAACTATTTCTAGAGTAGCCCAAGTTCAGCTAAAAGTGCTTTAATAGTAGGCGAAAGTTCACTTAACTCTTTCATAAATGTACCAGAAGCCATATCTTCTCTATACCACTCTTCAATACGTTTCACCGAATCACTTTTCTCTTCTTCTGTGAGTGTCTCTGATCTGTCAATACCGTCTTTAATTTTTTCTAAGTGTTTTAAATTACTGCTGCTCATTTTGAATCCTTTGAAAAATACTCATAGGTTCATTATAGAATGATAATACTTTCAAACATATGTTATGCGACCTAATACACTTTTCGCTATAATGCGAACCTCGAATTCCCATATATGGATACACACATGATACAACTTACCAACCTCGCAAAAAGTTTTGGGGGGCAGTCCCTTTTTAAAGATGTCAATCTTAAATTCGCTTCAAATCAAAAGATAGGATTTGTAGGGCGTAATGGTTCTGGAAAATCTACACTTTTTAAGATTATTTTAGGGGAAGAAGAGTATGACTCAGGGGATGTTAGCATTCCTAAAAACTACATGATTGGTACACTGAGACAGCATCTTGTATTTACTGAGCATACAGTACGTGAAGAGTGTGCATTAGCATTGCCTGAAGATGAACAATGGAATTTCTATAAGATAGAAAAACTTCTTTTTGGGCTAGGGTTTTCAGAAGAAGATTTAGACAAAGACCCTATGAGTTTTTCAGGTGGGTACCAAATACGTATTAACTTAGTGAAGTTACTTGCCACAGAACCAAATATGTTATTACTTGATGAGCCTACCAACTACTTGGATATTATTTCATTACGTTGGCTTAAGGGGTTTATTCGTGAGTTTGATGGTGAGGTAATACTTATCACGCATGATAGAGATTTTATGGACTCGGTCACAACACATACGATGGGTGTACAACGTAAGGGCTTGAGAATTGTCAGTGGAAACAGTTATAAATACTATTCTACCTTAGAAATGGAAGATGAAACCTATGAAAAGACAAAGGTTAATCAAGACAAAAAGCGTAAAGAACTTGAAGAGTTTGTAGCACGTAACAAAGCTAGAGCATCTACGGCTGCATTGGCTCAGTCCAAGCAAAAAGAACTTGATAAGATGGATGACATGGATGACTTGCAAAATGATGCAACCTTGTCATTCAAGTTCAATTATAAAGATACCCCTGCTAAAGTTATTTTCCGCGCAGAAGACCTTGGTTTTGGATACAAGCCTGACGAACCGCTTTTTCAAGGTATTACTTTTGCCATGGAAAAGGGTAAGCGTTTGGCGATCATCGGTAAAAATGGTAAGGGTAAATCTACTTTACTTAACTACATTGCCGGAGAGCTTTCACAGCAGCAGGGTAAACTTGACTTTCATCCTTCTACTGCCTTTGCACACTTTGGACAGACAAACATTGAAAGATTAAACGTTAAGTCTACAATTGTGGATGAAATTGCATCTGTGAGTAAAGAAATTGGTATTCCTCAAGCACGGAACATCGCCGGGCGTATGATGTTTTCTGGAGAGCTTGGAGATAAGAAAGTAGAAGTACTCTCAGGTGGAGAGCGTAGCCGTGTTATGTTGGGTAAAATTATAGGAACACCTGCAAACCTACTCTTTCTTGATGAGCCTACTAACCACCTTGACATGCAGTCCATTGATGCACTGGCTGATGCCATAGATAGTTTTGAAGGTTCCCTCATTATGGTTACACACTCGGAGATGCTCTTGCATAGATTGGCGGATGCCCTGGTCATTTTCCATAAGGGCGGGGCGGAGTATTTTGATGGGTCGTATGCAGACTTTTTAGAGAAGATAGGATGGGAAGAAGAAGCAGGTGCAGTACCTAAGAAGCAAAAGCCTAAGATTAATCATAAAGAACGTAAGAAACAACGTAAGGTTGTAACACAGGCTCGTAATGAAGTGCGTAAACCTTATACCAAAGAGATCAAACTTTGTGAAGAAAAGATTGAGACTTTAGAGGTAGAGTTGGCTGTGAAAAATACAGAACTTGAAAAAGCTTCAAATTCTAGTGATAATGATGCAATTATGGAGCTATCTAAAGCAGTAGGTCTTGTGCAGCAGGAAGTGGATGCTTTTTTTGAGCGCTTAGAGATCGCGACGGAGAAGGATGATGAGATTGTGGCTGAGTATGATTTGAAACTTGAGGAAATTGACGCATAATCTTTTATGATTATTTTTATTTATTGATACTTCCTCTTGTATTACTTGTGGCATTGTTATTCTTTGTTACTTTTTTCTTTTTTGTACTACGACAAAAAAGAAAAAAGCGTAAGCGATTCGAATGTCTTGAAGAAAATATTAGTAGCTCGTTTATATTTGTATGAAAGAAATGTTTTAAATCACATAAATCTTATAAAGACTTATGTGGATCTTCGTGTTGATGATTCCATACGAGTTTTCCTCCACCTAACATATGGAAATGTAAATGTAGTATTTCCTGTCCACCGTCTTCACCGTTGTTTGTGATCAATCTGTATCCGTTGATATCTAAGCCTACTTTTGTTGCTACCTCTTGTGCAAATACAGTGAGTCCTGCCATCATATCCGGTGTGACATCCTGAAAACAGTCTACGTGCGTTTTAGGGATGATGAGAATATGTACAGGTGCCTTAGGATAGAGGTCATGGAATGCCAAAAAATGTTCGCTTTCATGTATTGTATTATTTGGGATTTCTTTGTTTACTATTTTGCAAAATATACACATAGTTGTGTCCTTTAAAATGATTTAGTTTTTCAATTATAACACACAAAAAGCCTATTAAATCACCTTATTAGCAACTTTTAGTTAAAATCACGGTAATTACTGAAGTGATATAGAGGTTTTATGAAAGAATTAGAAGAGAAGATCGTTCAGGCTGACTCGCTTGAAACATTGGAAAAAGTACGTATTGAGCTTTTTGGGAAGAAGGGGATTTTAGCAGCAGAATTTGCTAAGATGAAAGATGTACCCGGACCAGAAAAAAAAGCATTTGCTGAAGGATTAAATAAAAATAAATCCGCGTTACAGGCAAGCTTTGATGTACGTTATGAAGTGTTGAAAGCTGAAGAGATAGAAAAAGTACTTAAATCTGAAGCGATAGATGTTTCACTTTATGGTACTTTGGCACAAAAAGGTGCACTTCATCCTGTCATGGAGACCATGGATAAGATCATTGATTATTTCGTGGCATTGAATTTTGCAGTTGAATCTGGACCTATGGTTGAAGATGATTTTCATAACTTTGAAGCACTTAATCTTCCTAAATATCATCCTGCGCGTGATATGCAAGATACATTTTATTTTAAAGATGGCGGACTTTTAAGAACACATACTTCTCCTGTCCAGATAAGAACCATGCTTGAAACAAAGCCTCCTATACGTATGATAGCGCCAGGTACTGTATTTAGACGTGATTATGATATTACGCATACACCAATGTTTCATCAAGTGGAAGGTTTGGTCGTTGATGCTAAAGGCAAAGTGAGTTTTGCAAATCTCAAAGCGATCTTAACAGACTTTTTACAATACATGTTTGGAGATGTTGAAGTACGTTTTAGACCAAGCTTCTTCCCTTTTACCGAACCGTCTGCTGAAGTGGATATCTCTTGTATCTTCTGTGAAGGAGAAGGATGTCGTGTCTGTTCTCACACAGGTTGGCTGGAAGTGCTTGGATGTGGTATCGTCGATCCGAATGTCTTTAAAGCAGTAGGTTATGATGATGTGAGTGGTTATGCTTTTGGTTTGGGTGTGGAGCGTTTTGCAATGTTGATGCATAAGATACCGGACTTAAGAAGTCTGTTTGAAGGAGATATTCGTTTGTTGGAGCAGTTTAGATGATAGTAACAAGATCTTGGTTAGATGAATTTATAGACCTGAGTAGTGTCAGTAACGATACGCTGTATGAAACGTTTAATTCTATTGGTTTAGAAGTTGACAGCCTTACTGAAATTGAGATTGATCCCAAAGTTGTTATTGGTAAGATCATCTCTTGTGAAAAACATCCTGATGCTGATAAGCTGAATGTATGCCAGATAGATGTGGGGTCAGGTACAAGACAGATCGTTTGTGGTGCAGCGAATGTTGTGGATGCAGAGTATGTAGCTGTGGCAACCATAGACGCAGTACTTCCTGGTGACTTTGCCATTAAACATGCGAAGCTTCGTGGTGTAGAGAGTGAAGGGATGGTATGTGCTTCTTCTGAACTCGGACTTCCCGATACAGGTAAAGGGATCATGATACTTGATGAGAGTATTGGTACCCTTGAGGCAGGGAAAGCATTTGGTTCTTATGCATGTGTAGCAGATACGGTCATCGAACTTGAACTGACAGCAAACAGAGGAGATTGTCTTTCTGTGTATGGAGTGGCAAGAGATTTGAGTTCCGCACTTGATATTGAGATGAAAGTATCTGAATATAAATTAAATAATAAAATGAAACTCGGTATTGGCAGAGAAGCCGAACTGCAGAGTAAAGGGATAATGGATGCTGACCTGCATTATAAGCTGGCAACGATTGATACGATCTCCAATAGTTTTCTGATCACTTTACGTTTAGCGATGGTGAATGTAGAAGGGGAAGGTAAACTCGCTTCTTTACTTGCTTATGCAACACATACAACAGGTGTTGTCTTACGTGCCTATAACAGTAGGATTTTCCGTAATGATAAGGATAAAATTTGTGTATTTCCAACAGCTAAAGTCAAAGGTATTACAGAAATCATAAATGATGGAAAAGTGTTGAGTGTTGTAGGTGTGAGTCAGGAAGCATCTGTTACAGCAAATGATGCTACAAAAGAGATTTTATTGGAAGCCAGCTATGTTCATCCTGATACTTTGGTCGAAGCTGTATCTTCGGCATCTTTAAAGACTGATGACCTGTATTATAAAACATCAAGAGGTTCCAATCCTGAGTTACCTTTCGGTCTCTCTTTTCTTGCTTGTTTAATGGAAAAATATACAGATATCTCTTGTTATGAAGGTTCACTTAATGTGAATGTTGAGAGAGAGAACAAAACAGTGATCGTAGATGTGGAAGAGATCTCGGCTATTATCGGTATGGATGTTGAACTGGGTAAAGTTGCCACGATATTGAAAAAACTCGGTTTTGAGATCAATTCGATGGGCAATAATGTGATTGCAGCGGTGGTACCACTTTTTAGGCATGATATTACACATATTCAAGATATCTCTGAAGAGATTGTACGTATTATAGGTATCAATAACATTGAAGCCAAACCTTTTGTCTTCGCTGAAAAGGCACGTTTAAATGATACGACAGAGAGATATAAAGCGAAAAAAGGGTTTAAAAACCGTGCAGTAGGTGCAGGTTTTTATGAAAATGTATCGTATGTTTTTTCTGAAAAAGCACTTTTGGAGAAATATGGTTTTTCTATTTTAGAGGAAGCACTTGAACTAGCCAACCCTATAGCTGAAGAACTTAATACACTTCGAAGTACGGTTTTGGTCAATTTGTTGAATGCAGTGAAGCGTAATGTAAGCTACACTAAAAAATCTATTCCTCTTTTTGAAATGGGTGCAGTGTTTGACAGTAAAAGAGCGCAGAGTGATGTGATCTCTTTTGCTTTTTCAGGACAAGTTGAAGGTGAAAATGTCAGAAATTCAGGAAAACCTAAAGTCATAGATTTTGCTACCTTTACACAAAAGGTAGGTGCTGTAGTTGGTGCATTTGAACTGGTGCCTTGTAGCTACAATAATGGACTTATCCATCCTTACCAATCAGCGAATGTTATTGTAGCTGGCAAGGTGTGTGGGTTTATTTCAAAACTTCACCCTACAGTGCAAGAGAGTTTTGGACTACCTGAAACGTTTATAGCAGAACTGGATTTTAATACGTTCTTACCTAAACATATTAATGCAACACCTATCTCTAAGTTCCAGGGAGTGTATAAAGATCTATCAGTGGTCATAGATAAGTCTATGAATTATTATGAAGTGGCTAAAGTACTGAATGCATTAGACCAACCTATGCTTAAAGATATCTATCCTGTAGATATTTATGAAGATGAGAAACTCGGAGATAAGAAGAGTCTTACCGTGCGTTTCTTTATTCAGTCTATGGACAAAACACTTGAAGACAGTGATATAGAAACTGTGATGAATGAAATTATGACGGCACTTGAAAAAGAATGTCAGGCAGAATTGAGATAAAATGAAAATACAATTAGCATCTAGTTACGGATTTTGTTTTGGTGTGAAGCGGGCTATTGAAATAGCTGAAGAACATCAAGGATCTGTGACCTATGGACCTTTGATCCATAATAAGGATGAGATCAATCGACTGAAAGTTGGATTTAACATTGGTCTTGCTGAAAAGTTAGATGATATTCATACGGATGACGCAGTGGTGATACGTACACATGGTATCCCTAAAAATGAACTTTCCGTACTGCAAAAACAAGACCATAAAATCATAGATGCTACATGTCCGTATGTGACTACCCCTCAAAATATTGTAGAAAAAATGAGTGAAGATGGGTATAGCATTGTGATCTTTGGCGATAAAGATCATCCAGAGATCAAAGGAGTGGTAAGTTACGCGATAGACTCTGAGGATGCCTTTATTGTGCTTGAACCTGAAGAGTTGGATGTGCTTCCACTTAAAAGAAAGGTTGCCGTGGTTTCTCAAACCACTAAAAAACCTGAAGATTTTGTCAAAATAGTGAATGCTTTAATGTTAACACGTAAAGAGATAAGGGTTTTTAATACGATCTGTAATGCAACCTTTGAAAATCAGGATGCTGCGGCAGAACTTGCAAAAGATGCGGATGTTATGATCGTTATAGGGGGGAAACACTCCTCTAATACCAAGCAGTTGCATTCCATTTGTAAACGTGACTGTGATGACAGTTATTTGATAGAGAATGAAAAAGAACTTGAAGATTCTTGGTTTGAAGGCAAAGTATTTTGTGGTATTTCTGCAGGTGCTTCAACACCTGACTGGATAGTACAAAATGTGATCAATAAAATTCAAGAGATCAAACAAGTAGATGAAATAGTATGAATACTCTGACACTTGAACCTATTGCTAAAATAGACGGAGAGATCAATCTCCCAGGCTCCAAGAGTCTTTCAAATAGAGCGTTATTAATTGCTGCATTGGCAGAAGGTACAACAAAGATCACTAATCTTTTAGAGAGCGATGATACAAGACATATGTTAAATGCCCTGAAAAAACTGGACATTGACTATACATTGTCTGAGGATAAAACAGAGTGTACGATCGTTGGGAATGCTGGACCAATAAGTTCTGAAATCTCTCATGAACTATTTTTAGGTAATGCCGGTACAGCTATGCGACCACTTTGTGCGGCTTTGTGTTTGGGTAAAGGCACATATGTACTGACAGGTGAAGCACGAATGAAAGAGAGACCCATAGGACACCTGGTGGATGCCCTGCGACAAGCTGGAGCAGACATAAACTACCTTGAAAATGAGGGTTACCCGCCATTACAGATAGAATCCAAGGGTTTAAAAGGAGGAGAAGTTGAGATAGATGGCAGTATTTCCAGTCAGTTTTTAACAGCACTCTTACTGGCATCCCCTATGGCTGAGAATGATATGACTATCTCTATCATCGGTGAATTGGTCTCTAAACCTTATATCGATATAACCTTGGATATTATGCAAAAATTCGGTGTTGAAGTTGAGAATAGGGATTATAAGACATTTCATATAAAAAGTGGCCAACACTATAAGGCGGCAGAGACCTATATGATTGAAGGTGATGCCTCTTCTGCTTCGTATTTTTTAGCAGCTGCAGCTATCAAGGGCGGCACAGTTAAAGTGACAGGTATAGGTAGAAACAGTATACAAGGTGATGTAGAATTTGTTGATGTTTTAGAACAAATGGGTGCAAGAGTGGAGTGGGGCGATACCTATATCTCAGTAACAAGAGATGCTCTAAATGCAATCGATATGGACTTCAACCATATACCTGATGCGGCAATGACCATCGCGACAACTGCCCTTTTTTGTAAAGGGACAACAACACTTCGCAATATCTACAATTGGCGTGTGAAGGAAACAGACAGGCTTTTTGCCATGGCTACAGAATTACGTAAAGTCGGTGCTGAGGTAGAAGAGGGTGAAGATTATTTAAAGATCACCGCACCTAACGAACTGAAACATGCGGCTATTGACACTTATGATGATCATAGAATGGCTATGTGCTTCTCTCTTTTAGCGTTAGATCCTGTCTCTGTCACGATCAATGAACCAGAGTGTACGGCAAAAACATTTCCTACTTATTTTGAAGTTTTTAAAAGTATTTCCTTTTAAAGACTAGAAAATGTCCTTGGAGACCTGAAACTCCAAGCTGTTACGCCTGTTCACTTATGAAAAAAATTCACTCAGTACAACGCCATCTATACTTTTCCCTATAAGCATTTTTTATGTTTAAATGGGTATAATAGCGCAAAATTTGTGTGCACATAAGGATAGGTATGAAGTTCGAAGATATCGAAATAGAAGAAGTAGATTTTGAGGCGATGCTTGAGGAATCGTTCAAAAAATCAGAATCAAAAAGTGATTTAGTTACAGGTACAATTGTTAAAATTGATGAAAATGATAATTTAGCAGTCGTTGATATCGGTGGTGGTAGAGATGCTAACCTTAATCTTGATGAGATTAAAGATGAAGAAGGTAATGTAACTTTCAGCGTAGGTGATGAAATTAGTGTAGTTACCATGGGTAGAGGTCGTATCTCTCACACAGCAGCACAAGCAAGAGTTGCTCTTAATGAATTTATCGCTGAGTATGATGATGAACAAGAATATATTATCGAAGGTGTTATCACTAAGACCAATAAAGGTGGATATGTTGTTGAAGTGGATGGTTTAGAATTCTTCATGCCACGTACACTCTCTTACCTTTCTTCAAAAATAGATCCAAAAGGTAAAAAAGTTAAAGCTGTTATCGTTAAAGTAGATAAAGATAAAGGTTCAGTAGTTGTTTCTAGAAAAGAACTTATTGAGCGTGATAAAGCTAAAACGGATGAAATCGTTGGTACATTACTTGAAAATAAAGAACCAGTGATCGGTACAATTAAGAAAATTACTTCTTATGGTATGTTTGTAGATGTTGGTGGTATGGACGGACTTGTTCATTATTCACAAATTTCTCACAAAGGTCCAGTTAACCCTTCTAAATATTTTGCTGAAGGTGATGAAGTAAATGTTATCGCTTTAGAGTATGATAAAAAGAAAAGACACCTTTCACTTTCTATTAAAGATGCTAACCCTGATCCTTGGGCTGACATTGATGCGATCATCGGTGTAGGTGATACAGTGACTGCTACTGTTTCTAACATCGAACCATACGGTGTATTTGTAGATCTTGGTGAAGATCTTGAAGCATTCCTTCATGTATCTGAGATCTCTTGGGACAAAAATGTTAAACATCCTAAAGATTACCTAGAGAACAATTCTGACATTAATGTTGAAGTGATCGAGATCGATAAAGAAGGTAGAAGGCTTAGAGTAAGTCTTAAAAATCTTCTTCCTAAACCTATGGATGCATTTGTTGCTGAAAACAGAGTTGGTGATGTGGTAACTGGTACAGTGACATCTATTACTGATTTTGGTGCATTTGTGAAAGTGGGAACTGTAGAAGGTCTTCTTCATAATCAGGAAATTTCTTGGGATAAATCACAAAATGCAAAATCTGAACTCAAAGTGGGTGATGAAGTTGAAGTTAAAATCATCAAAATTGACAGAGATGCAGGTAAAATTTCATTAAGTAAAAAAGCACTGGAAGCTTCTCCTGTAAAAGCATTTGCAGAGACACATAAAAATGGTGCAATTGTAACTGGTACAGTAAAAGACAAAAAAGACTTTGGTGTATTTATAGCACTTGAAGAGAATGTTGATGCCCTTATCAGAACAGAAGATCTTCACCCAATTAAATTTGACGAGATCGAAAAAGGTCAAGAGATCAAAGGTGTAATATCTTTCATCGATGGTAACACTGATAGAATCAGAGTTTCTGTTAAAAGACTTGAGCGTCAAGAAGAGAGAGAAGCAATGGATCAACTTAACCTTGATCAAGATGACAGCATGACTTTAGGTGATGCATTTGGCGATATGCTAAAAAAATAATTATTTACCAGAAATTTTGAGTCAATCTCAAAGTTTCTTTTAATGCTGAAGTGATACCATTCGGTATTACTTTAGTTTACTTCAGTAGTCGGAGAAATACGACTCTCGTATGACTCCCCCTATTTTATATACTCAAAACTTTACAAAAAGGTTAACCTATGTCAAAAAAGACAATTGTAGTTTGTGATCATATTCATCAAGATGGATTAGATATTTTAGCAAATGACTCTGAGATAGAATTTATAAATGCAGCAGACGAGCCAAAAGATAAGCTCATAGCTGAAATCATTCCATTAGCAGATGTGGCTATTACGCGTTCATCAACTGATGTGGATGATGCATTTTTAGCTT
This sequence comes from Campylobacterota bacterium, assembly GCA_003646505.1. Classification (GTDB taxonomy): domain Bacteria; phylum Campylobacterota; class Campylobacteria; order Campylobacterales; family Sulfurovaceae; genus Sulfurovum. The sequence continues at coordinate 4,744 of QMKT01000014.1, read as the reverse complement.
CTGCTACAAAAATAACAGCAGTAGTACGTGCCGGTGTAGGTGTAGACAATGTTGATATTCCTGGTTCAAGTAAACAAGGGATCGTCATTATGAATGTGCCTACTGCTAATACCATTGCAGCAGTTGAACTTACGATGACACATATGCTCTCATGTGTAAGATCTTTTCCTTATGCACATAACAACCTTAAACTTGACCGTGTATGGAGAAGACAAGACTGGTATGGTACAGAGCTTAAAGATAAAAAACTGGGTGTGATCGGTTTTGGTAATATCGGTTCAAGAGTCGCTAAAAGAGCCAAAGCATTTGAAATGGATGTATTGGCATATGACCCTTATGTTGATTCAAGTAAGGCAACAGATCTTGATATCGGATATACGAAAAACTTTGAAGATATTTTAGCCTGTGATATTATTACGATCCATACACCTAAAAACTCTGAAACTATCGGAATGATAGGTAAAGATGAAATAGCTACTATGAAAGATGGTGTTATTTTGATCAACTGTGCAAGAGGTGGTCTTTTTGATGAAGATGCACTTTTAGAAGGACTTACAAACGGTAAGATAGCCAAAGCAGGTATTGATGTATTTAACAAAGAACCTGCAACAGATCATCCTCTATTGGATCTTGATAATGTAATGGTTACACCTCACCTTGGGGCAAATACGAAAGAATCTCAAAAAAACATTGCGATCCAAGCAGCAGAAAATGCGATTGCTGCAGCTAAAGGTATTTCGTACCCCAATGCACTTAATTTACCGATCAAAGAAAATGAATTACCTGATTTTGTAAGACCTTATCTGGAATTGATCCAAAAGATCGGACACATGTCTGCACAAGTGACCAAGAGTGCAGTAAAGTCTATTCGTGTAACGGCAGAAGGTCCTGTATCTGAGCATATTGAATCTATGGGAACTTTTGCAACCGTAGGTGTACTGACTGAGTCAGTGGGTGATCAGGTCAATTATGTGAACGCAGAATTTGTTGCTGATGAACGTGGTATTGAAATCATTAAAGAGGTCAAACCAAACAACAGTGGGTTCACCAACAAAGTAGGTATTAAACTTACAACTGCTGAAGGTATTATCACGATCGAAGGTACAGTGTTTGACGATACGGTACAGCGTATTATTGAAATTGATGACTATATTCTGGACGTTGAACCAAAAGGTACTATGATATTCTTTAGAAATACAGATACTCCAGGTGTGATCGGTGACGTGGGTAAGATCATGGCAGAAAATAATCTCAATATATCCGACTTTAGACTTGGACGTGATTCTAAACAACAAGCCTTGGCAGTTGTTCGTATTGATGGACATGTTACAAAAGATGTCATTGATGCATTGTCTTCACTAGAAGCATGTATCTCTGTAAGTTACGCAACACTTTAAAATTAAAGTACCCGTAAGGTACCTAGGTACCCTATGGACACATCTACAATTTTTTTCATTAACTAAACTCATTTTAATCATTAATATAACTCATGTGAGCTATAATCCCGTATATCTATAAGATTTTTTTATAGCTAATATTGAAAAAGTATACTTTATAAATATAAGATTGAAATGTTACAACTTGCAGCAAAAAATCTTAAATATGTGCTAGATATATCTGAAAAACAAGTGAATCAGGCATTAGCAAAAAAGGATGAAGTTTTAAATCAGTATAATTATTTGACAATACTCGCAGCTAATGACAGGGTGATAGTTGAAAAAAAGTCAATATAGAAATTCCTTCCATGGTTTTTCGACAAGAGGGATCATTACATCAATAATTCCAAGTTCCAACCCCATGACACATAGGTTTATGAATTTAAACTGACTGTTCACTCAGTGTATCCGGGGATGTATGCAAAAATTCTTATTAAGTAGGTAATATGAAAAATAAAAATGAATATCAGGTCATAAATGTAGCAGGGAAGCTTGCTAAAGGGTTTTTACACAGTCCGTTAACAGTTGTTCTAGGTGCTATATTACTTCTTGTTGGATATATTGCACTCAATACAATGCCACGGGAAGAAGATCCTCAGATTGCTATTTCTGGTGGGGCTGTTATAGTCGCTTTACCTGGTGCCACACCCAAAGAGATAGAAAATGTCATTGTAAAACCTCTAGAGCGAAAACTTCGTGAAGTTCGTGGTATAGAACATGTTTATGGAATGGCGATGGATAATGTGGGTATTGTAAACATCATGTATTATATTGGTGAAAATAGAGAAGATTCAAATCTAAAACTCTATGATAAGGTGATGCAAAATATGGATAGCCTTCCAAAAGGTACGATGCAACCCATTGTTAAACCTTTTGATATTGATATTGATATTCCTATTATAAGTGTAGCGTTCTATCCAAAAGATCAAAAAACTGTGAATGATATTGCACTTTTTAAAGTCGTGAGAAAAATACAGCAAAAACTTAATTCTGTAAATTACGTTGCAAAAACAATACTTAAAGGTGCACGTAAAGCGCAGTATAATATTGAAGTAGACATGGGGAAACTTTCTGCCTATCACCTTTCACTGGGGCAGATAATGCAGGCTGTTCAGTCAGTGGCTGTGGATGTTCCTGATGTCAAAGGAAGAACTGCAGATAATAAGCTGGTTATTTTTGGTGTGAAGAATGCTATCGAAAGTGTTGACGATGTGGGTGATATTATTGTTGCACAATACATGGGCTCACCTATTTATCTTAGAGATGTTGCTTCAGTGAAAGAAGGGGTTGATATCCAAAACTTCCAAACAGCAGAAATACTCTTTAAAGATAAAGTAAATCATAGTGAAAGTGATGAAGGGCAGGTATCAGAGTTTAGTGATCAAAGAACACAAATTACATTGACAGTAGCTAAACTTGCCGGTACAAATGCTGTTTTTGTTGCTGATGATGTCGTAAATGTTTTAAAAGCACATGACAGAGAATTTGACAGAATCGGTATGGGGTATATTATTACACGAAACTATGGTGAGCGTGCGAATGAAGCTGTAAATGAGTTAATGCATCACCTTTTTATTACGATTATTATTATTGCCTTGATGTTGGTTTTTGCTTTGGGCTGGAGAGAGTCTCTCATCGTTACCTTTACCGTACCTGCTATTTTGGCAGTGACACTTTTCACCGCATGGATGACAGGTCAAACGATGAACAGGATCACACTTTTTGCACTCTTACTTTCTCTGGGGTTACTGGTTGATGCTGCGATCATTGTGATTGAAAATATACACAGACATTTACACAGCCATGGAGTAGAAGACAAAGAGATGGGTGAACTTTTAATTGAAGCAACAGATGAGATCGGAGCACCAACCAATATAGCGACCCTGGCTATTATCTTGACGATGGTACCTATGGCTTTTGTTGGAGGAATGATGGGCTCATTTATGAAACCTATCCCTTATAATGTACCTGTAGCACTTATTGCATCACTTTTTGTAGCGTATATCTTTACGCCCTATTTAAGTTTAAAACTACTCAAAAAACCAGAACATGGTGATCATCACAATAAAGATGATGACAAAGGATCCAAATAATGAAAAATCTTGAAAGTTTGATTTACGGTATCCTTGACAGCAAGGTAAAAAAAAGGTTGGTGATCATATTAACCGCGGCAGCATTTTTTCTTTCTCTGTTAATGTTCCCTACCAAATTGGTTTTGGCCAAAATGTTACCGGGGAAAAGCGATAATACATTTTCTATTTATGTAGATACACCAACAGGTTCTTCTATCGAGCAGACAAAAAAGATGAGTTCCTGTGTGATAAACTTCCTAAAGAAGGAAGAGGAAATCATGAATATTGAGCTCTTTTTAGGGCAGGGTATCCCCTTGGATTATGCAGGACTTGTTAAGGGTGCAAGTATGAAACGTACTGAAAATGTTTCAGAAATATCAGTAAACCTAACAGATAAACATGGTCGTACTGAACCATCATTTCTCATGGTACAACGTTTAAGACCTTTGATAAAAGAAGCATGTATACCTTTAACAAAAGGTACAAGTATTAAGTTTGTAGAACAACCATCAGGTCCTCCTACTTTGGCTTCTATTGTTGTTGAAGTACATGGTGAAAACCTGGAGGTAATGAGAGATATTTCTACGCAAGTTGCCAATATACTTACAGAGACAGAGGGCCTTGTCGATGTCGATATTATGGCTGATGAGATCTATGAGAAGTTTGAACTTATTCCGGATACAGAGAAGATCGCCAGAAGTGGATTGAGTGTAAAACAGGTCAACAACATCTTGTATCTTGCTTTTGAAGGGATGGTTATCGCACATAAGAATTCTACCAATTCACCAGATCAGATCCCTATGTTCTTGGTCTTGGACAATGAAAGTAAAAAATTAACTCAATCTAATTTAGATACTCTTGGGAGTAAACTTTCATCATTAAACCTCATGAATATGAGAGGTATGATGGTACCTTTAAGTGAAGTTGTCAATATACGTAAAGTAAAGTCCAACCCTATGATCATGCATAAGAATCTACAACGTATGGTCAATATTGTTGCAGAAACAGATATGGTCTCTCAGGTCTATCCTCTTTTAGAAGCACGTGATGTGATGATGCAAACATTTGAAAAGAATTATAAGATTGAAAAAGCAGGACTATCAACGTATATGTTTGACTTTAGTATAGAAGACAAAGAGACAGGTGAACGATTTCTTATACGTTGGGACGGGGAAATGAAAGTGACTTTGGATACATTTAGAGACCTGGGTGCTGCATTTATATCAGCATTGATCC
>QMKT01000013.1 GCA_003646505.1 Campylobacterota bacterium | reverse complement strand
GCGCATTTTGATAAACTTGTTGCAGCAGCAAACAAAAAAGCTACACTTGCAGCAGAAACAAAAGCACCTGAAACAAAAGCACCTGAAGCAGAAACACCTGTAGCAGAGACGAAAGCACCTGAAGCAGCAGCGCCTGCAACAGAAGCTAAAGAAGCATAATCAACCATAGATTAGGAGCAACCTTATGTACAACAAGATTATTTTAGCCGGAAACCTCACTAGAGATATTGAGATTAAATATACACAAAGTGGATCTGCCATTGGTAATACTGCCATCGCAACTTCACGTAAATTCAAATCTGCAACTGGTGAACAAAAAGAAGAAGTGCTCTTTGTAGACCTTACTTTTTTTGGTAGAACTGCTGAAATTGCAAATCAGTACTTACGTAAAGGTAGCAAAGTTTTAGTAGATGGAAGATTGAAGCTAGATCAGTGGACAGCACAAGATGGAAGCAAAAGAAGTAGACACTCGGTAACAGTGGAAAACCTTCAAATGCTAGGAAGTAAAGACGAAGCAGCACCTATGGGTGGTAACGGATATAGTCAACAAGGCGGATCAAATTATTCTGCTCCTGCACAAAACAACTATAGCCAACCTGCACCATCGGCACCAAAAGCTGCACCACAACCTACGTCAACTATTCCAGAAATTGACATCAATGAAGATGAAATACCATTTTAGGAGAACACCATGGCAGAAAGAAGAAAATTTAAAAAAAGATTTTGTAAATATTGCGAAACAAAAGTAGAGTTTATAGACTACAAAGAATTGGGACAACTTAAATTCTCACTTAGTGAGAGATTTAAAATTATGCCAAGAAGACTTACAGGTAACTGTAAACGTCACCAAGAGCTTGTAACTATAGCGATCAAAAGAGCTAGACAAACAGCACTTATCCCTTATATCGTAGATAGAAAGAATGTTGTTGAAAATCCATTCGAAAACGTAAGATAGGTTTTAAAGCCCACTCTTTTCAAAGCCCATCTCTTAAGATGGACTTTGACTTCAAACAAACTTCCCCTTTTAACCTTTTTTAAGTACTAAAAATACTTTATCTGCTTCCTCAAAATCATATAACTTTACCTCATCATTTACAACAAGTTCCAATCCACTGAATTGTACTATATCCTCTATCGTGTGATGATACTGTTTAATAGTCTCTTGTGACTTTTTAAAATAGTTATTTTCTTTTTCAAATAAAGTGAACTCTGAAATGTATTCACCCTTTTCAAAATCACTGTCTACGGTTAAAAACCGTGCTCCATCATCTACAATGAAAGATCCCACTGCAACATTCTCAAAACCATAATAGGTATTGATATCACAAAGGAAGAGACCCCCTTCATTTAAATGGTTTTTTACACAGTTTAAAAAGATTTTTAGGGATTCAGTGTCTAAGTAGTTTAACATATCAAAAACAGCGGTGATGACGTCGTAAGAGTCATTTAGATCACAGAGGTTTACACACTCTGCATCTATCCCTTGTAGGGCTGTTTTCGCTACCATGAGAGGACTTAGATCAATCCCTTTCACATGAGAAATATCCAAAGCATCTTGCATTTGACGCAAAAAATCTCCGGAACCACAGCCCACATCCAAGAGCTTTTCAAAATCTACAGAGTTTAAAAAAAGAAGGTAATGGGCATAAAGACTCGGAGCAGCCTCTTTAACACCAAGAAGATCCTCTACTTTGGCGTAGAGATCAAGGGAGTCTGAAGTAGTATTAGCCACGGCTTTCTACAACAGTTTTTATTTTTTCATACAAAGAGAGAATCTCTTCTTTTTTTGCATAAAAACTATTTTTGTTTGAGATGAGATGTGCAGAAGAATCCATAATATCTTCAGCGACTTTCAATCCGTTTTCTCTCATTGTTGAACCTGTCTCAACAATATCAACAATGGCATCTGCCAAACCTACAAGAGGTGCAAGTTCTATGGAGCCATACAGTTTAACGACTTCAACACCCACTGCTTTTTTAGCAAAGTAATTTTTAGTGATGTTCACCATCTTAGTCGCTACTTTGATGTTAGGGCGGGACCAGTCAAGCTCATCTTCATTCTTAATACCGATAGCCACTTTACATTTACCCAGCTGCATATCAAGAAGCTGAATGATATCGAGTTCTTTCTCAGTGATAACATCAAGTCCTACCACACCAATGTCTGCTGCGCCATGTTCAACATACGTTGGTACATCCTGATTACGCACATTTAAAAAACGAAATTCACCCATATCCAAAATGAGTTCTCTACCTTCAAACTTAAATTCTCCGCCGAAGATCTCTGCAAATATCTCTAATGTCTGCTCTGCTATTCTTCCTTTTGGAAGTGCTACTGTTAACATGTCAACCCTTATTCATTATCGCTTGTTGCATCCCATTAAATACCAACATTTCATCGTAGATCACCTCTTCAAAAAAGGAAGAGAGAAACTTACCGTCCCCACCCGTAAAGTAGAGTGTTTTACCTTCACGTTGTTGGTCTATGAGTGCTTTTATAGACGCGATTATACCATAGCTTATCCCATCTTTAGTTGTGATGGGCAGGTGCTCCAGTTTGAGCTCTTTATTTAGCACTATATCCAACACAGATGAAATAGACTTATAACTTTCTACATAAGCTTTTAAACCCGGTAATATAAAGCCCCCCATATACACACCCTTTTCTACTACATCAACGGTTATAGCAGAACCTGCATCTATAAATACCCCACTGTGGTGACTTATACATAATGCTTTTCTGTCTACTCCCATCGTTTCATATTCACCTTCTATACTGATCAAGGAAGAGATATTTTTCCAAAGTACTACTTTTTCTATCTGCGCGCCAAGATGATGGTTGACTGAAATATAATAAAGTACTTTATCCTGATACTTGACAAGGGCATCTTCATATAAAAGATGTTCTACATGAGTACCGTCATACACATGAAAATAGGTATTGCCTATATCTGCCAGCAAAACATTATCATTCAGGTTCATGCCAAACCTTCCATCCATTTTCTTCCAACATTGCTTTTGCCTTGGAACAAAGAGGGGCTTTGATCATAATATATTTTTTAGTCACCTTAGAATCAATATACTGTTCTACTTTTTCATATAAATCCATAAGATCTTCAGCTTCTTTACGAAGTACTCTGCTTTTTTTTTCAAGAGACATCACTAAGGCATAATACCCTTTAAGATCAACGCCTAAATAGAGGGAAACTTTTTTACGTGACCCCAGATCCTTTGGCAGTATCTCTTTCAATGATTTAAAAATAATATTTTTATGATTCAAATATTCGACCAGTATTTTCATGATGCACCTTTTTTATTATTGTGCTTTTAAGGGATGATAGCGATGCATGGTATCTGCAAGGTTTTGTTTTTGTATATGTGTATAGATCTGTGTGGTCTCCAAAGAGCTGTGCCCCAATAACTCTTGCACTACACGAAGATCTGCACCTCCGATGATCAGGGAAGAAGCAAACGAGTGTCTTAAAACATGTGGAGATACACCCAGATATTTTTTTACGATCTTATAGGCAGAAATACGACTGAGAGGTTCTCCTCTGTAATTAAGCCAAATATATGGACTTGAAAGTGTCTGTTCAGAGAGATAAAGTTCCATAGCTTGTGTTGCCACAGGTGCTAAAGGGACAACCCTCTCTTTCTCTCCTTTAGCAAAACGAATTTTAAGCCATCCGTCTACAATGTCTGCACGCTGTACCAAAAGTGCTTCAGAAATACGGCAACCGCTTGCATACAAAAAGAGTATCAAGGCATAATCACGCAGACCCATCACTGTACTTCTATCTATAAGATTAATGCTATCGAGTATCTCTTCATTACTTACATATTTGGGTAAGTTTTTAGGCACTTTTGCCATAGGTATTTTTATCTTTTCATGCGTAAAATCCTGAATATGACAAAAATGGAAAAATGCATTGATGGAAGAGAGTTTACGATTGAGCGTTCTTTTGTTGTCAAAGGTAGCTAAAAACTTTAATACGTCGGTAGTATCCAGTTTTGTAAGTGTTTTTTGAGTTAATTCTTCCAATTGTGTAAGGTCAGAAATATAAGAAGAGACAGTCTGAGTATCTAGTGCTTTTGTAACAGAAAGATATTCTTCAAATGCAACTAATAGATTAGAAATAGTCACTCCTTAAAATCGACTAGTCGATTGAGTCGACTGCTGAAGTCAACCCAGTGTTAACGTAGTGTAAAGAGCTCTGCTCTTTACACGTCCTAATGATAATAAACTCTTCAAAAGCCTGTAATAAATTATTATTCATAACCTAGTTTGGACAAGTCTATAACATCGCCGTCTTTGTAAAGTTTTTTTCCTGTGATAAATGCCGGTTCTGAGACTTCACCAAGATCATAGATCTTGTTTTTACTTAGGTCAGCGTTCATGACAATGAGAGAACCTTGCTGATCCAATGCATAAACTTTTCCGCCAAAGGCTGTACCTGCAGCATAATGTGCAAATTTATATTTTGATGTACCTAGCTCTTCTAGAGCATGACTTAAAACAACGACTTTCCCCTCTTTTGTAAAGAGATAAATGCGATTGCCAGACACCGCAACTTCAGAAATATTTGCCTGATATTCATTTTGTCCTTCATTACCCAACGTGATCACTCTTTTTGGGGTTGCTGCAATCATAGTATTGCCTTCACGTGAAAGATATATCACGTTATTAAAGACTTTTTCACTAGAGATATAGACTATTTTTGCATTTTGGGTATCCGCTACATTTATAATGATCAACTTTCCGTCGAGCATAGGCATAACCAGTAAGTTTTCAATGAACATTGGGCTGGCAGCCCTCGTATCTATAGCAAATGTTCTTTCAGAACGGCTTTCAACTATTTTGCTATTGTCAGACATACGGTAGATACCAAAAGTATTGTTGTTAAGCACATATCCTATCAAACCATTTTTAATACTTGCAGAAACAACCGGGATATGAAGAGAAATGGCGCGTACTGACTCTTTGGTTTTTTTATCAATAACATTTAAGATACCTTCAGCATTCGCTGTCAGGATATACCTGTTATTTTCATTTAAAAACCTATAGCCCTCAGCAAGTTTAATACTGCTCACACCTGCCTTACCTATATATTGTCCCGATTCAAGTGTTCCACCGTTACGACTCAGATCAACCATATTTCCACCATAAGAGGAAGAAGCATTTGAAGCTGAAAATGTATGCTCAGGTTCAAAATATTTCTTCGAACTACATCCTGAAAACAGTAATGCAGCCAGTGCAAGTAACGTAAGTGATACGCTATTCATTAATTTACCTTTATAGTAGAATGCTTAAGAAAACTCGTGATAACCCCCAGAGGCGACCGCTCATCTATCAGTTCCAATTTATCCTTGGCTGTCTTTATATCACCTGTACCGATAGCCACATACGCTTCTTCAAACAATGCCATCTCTCTATACAATTTTGAATCAACCGGTTTTTTCTTCAGAACGCCTGCTGAATACCCGCTGGCGTCCGCGATCACGCCATTGCTACTTTTAGAAAGAGTTTCCAAAGCTGCGATATCTTGTTTTTTCACTGCTGTTGCATAGTTATAAAGTTCAAACAGTGCTGGGTTTTCTTCTTTAAGTACTTTCAAGGCATTTGCATCCTCGCTGTTTGCCTGCAAAGTTAAAAAAGCTTCATTTGCTTTAACAAGTTTTGCTTCATGCATGGCATCCATTGCTGTAGTACCAGCAAAAAATAAGATCACAGCAATCGCAGCACCCCATATTTTTAATTTGTGTTTTTTATACAGTGTCTCTATTTTAAAAGCACTCTCAAGTACTTTTTCATCACCGCTTAACTCTTTTTTTACATAATTCACATCATCTTTAATGCTCACGTAGCTCTCCTGCAACATTTTTATAGTTTATATTATACCTTTTGGAGTTTAAAGGAGGGGTTACAACTCTACGACAGTAATTCCCAAGTTGCCAGGCATTCTGTAAAACTTCCCTATTTTAGGATGTTTTTTCAAATACTCACTTACCAGTCGGGACAATACACCGCCCCCTGTACCATGAATGATCTGCACTTCGTTAAGTCCATTTACCAAGGCATCGGAGAGAAATTTATCTACAGTATCTATGGCTTCATCTGCATACATACCTAAGAGCTTTACGGAAACTGTTGCACCTGACTTTTCTACAGACACTGTTGCTTGTTTAGGTTTTGATTTTACTTTGACCTGAGGTGTATCACCTCTTCTTTTAAGCTGTGAGAGAGGGACTCGCATCTTCAAACCATCTACAATGATAGTAGCATCTTTTCCACGTAAAGAGATCAACTCTCCTTTATGGGAACGGTATTTCACTTTATCACCTTCTTTAAGAGGTACTTCGTCAACAGATTGCATCTCTTTTTGTTTAAAGTCTTTACGTTGATGTGCCACATTGAGCAGGCGTCTTCCCTCTGTAGATTCTTTAACCTTAAGTGCCTCTCTAGCCTTTTTGGTGGCTGCATTGTAACGATTTTCGAGTGTAGCTATGGCTTTTCTGTGACTCTCTTGAAGCGTCATCTCTTCATCTTGAAGCTTCTGTTTTTGTTTCTCTACAGACTTTAATTCATCATCAATTTTTGCAATTTTCATGCGCATTTCACGTTCAAGAGAAGTAGATTTCTCTATGAGTTCATTGAGATTGTCTTTGTCCTCTCCATACACCTTTTTAGCTTTGTTGACTATAGCGACAGGGACACCATAACGCTGCGCCGTTTCAAAAGCGTAACTCTTTCCTATACTTCCCTGCAAAAAAGTATAGGTAGGTAAACGCTGTTCTTCATCATAGAGTGCTGCTATCAGTTCAACAGCATCATCAGATGCCATGAGTGAGGCCAAACGTTTATGGTGCGTGGTCACAATAAATGTAATACCCTTTTTTCTCAGTTCATCCAGCATGACACGGAATAAAGAAGCTGCCTCATCAGAGTCTGTACCCAGTTCTATCTCATCCACACCAACAATGGCATCTTCTTTGTTAAATAACTTTGCAAACTCCTGCATACGCCCTGCAAAAGTAGAAATATCATTTTTTACTGATTGGGGGTCATCAATAACTGCTTCTATACTTTTATAATGTCCTACCTCTGTTTTAGAGACATCACACTTGAAAGGCAAAAGGTATTTACTCATATACACTGCTGAGAGCATAGATTTGAGTAGCATCGTTTTACCTCCGGCATTGACACCGGTCACCAACATGATCTGTTTGCTCAAGTTGATGGAAACAGGTACAGGGTTTTCTATGGCAGGATGTGAAAAATCATGCAATTTAATATGCTTTTGTTTAGAAGGTAGTACAAACTCATATTCTTTGGCTCTAGCAAAGCTAACACGTGCCTGATAGTGGTCAAAACGGTCATACTCTTTATTGATAAAGGCTAAAAAACGTTCCCACTTAAAAAAGACTGCTGATATATCTTTACAATATTTATAGATCAATACTTCTTTGCTCGAAAGCAGTGCAGATTCTTTTTCTTTTAAATGAGAAATACTCTGAGGCATGATGTAGAAAAAACCTCCCGGGCTACGTGCAACTACCGTTGCTTTAATGGCATTGTTAAAGCCGCCACGTACCAGTAACGTTTCTTCACCCCCGTTAAAGTGAACCTGAGTATCTACCAGATAATCTCTAAGCTTCGAAGAGTGCGCCAGTTTGTAAAGCATTTCTTTGATATCAATCTTATTTTGCTTGAGCGCACGTTCAAGTTTAAAAAGTTCCGGGTCTTTCTCAGGGTTAATAGTCCCCTCTTCTGTAAAGTATCCTATGATCTCTACTATCTCTTCGGGAATCTCTATACTTTGGATCCACGAAATAAGAGGCTCTGTGAATCCCACTGCCTTTAACGTATTAAAATACGAAAACATGGTAACAAAAGCATAGATCTCATCCAAAGAGAGTACACTCTGTTTTTTGATCATATTGAGTTCTCTATCAAGGTTTGGTACTGATTTTGGTATAGGGAACTGTACTTTGGAAAGGGCTTGTATATAACGATAATGCTGATTAATATCCCCCATCATCGCAACAGGTTTATCTCTGGCTAAAAATGTCTGAAATTGTTTCACATATACATCAAGATCAAGCTTTTGAATGATGGATTTTTCGTTGGATTGCTCTACTGGCACGTCTCATTTCCCTCTAAACATATAAAATTACTACTTCTTCTTTATTTTGATCATATAGAAATTGGTTGATCTACTGTAGCTGTCACTCTCTCCTGCTACTATAATAGTGCCATCACTCATTCTTGCTATGCTATGTGCACGGTCTTTCTCTCTGTCACCGTAAACATGCGACCAGATGAGTTTTCCATTCTTGTCAAGTGCTAACATATACACAGAGTGTCCACCATTTCCAAGCGTATTGGTACCTCCGGCGATCATAAAACCTCCATCTAATGTGCTTGTCACTGCATTTCCGTACTCATAATACTTAAATCCGTAGATCTTATGCCAGACAAGTTCCCCTTGCATATCAAATTTCATCACGGAGAGATCTGTCTGATCACTGCCAAAAGAGCGTGTTTTCCCTGTTGCCACAATACCGCCATCTATACTGGCTGTCACACCTGATAGTGTATCTGCATACTTTCCGCCATACGTTTTAGCCCATATTTTCTGACCATTCTGATTCAGTTTCATAACAAAAAAATCTTTATTCCCAGAAGACTCTACTTCCCGATGCCCTACCATGACCATATTGCCATCTTTAGTGCGGGTCAATGCTTTTGCACTGTCTTCTTTCTCTCCCCCGATAGTACGTGAAGAGTGTACCTCTCCCTCTTTACTTAGTTTAACAATATAAATATCTTTATAATGATTACCAAAAGATTCACTGTCACCTACAACCAATACACCTCCATCATCTGTTCCAGCTATACCTCCGGCAAATTCATCACGGTCTCCACCAATACCCTTCTCCCAGATCAACTTACCCTCAAGTGATACTTTTGCTACATAAAGGTCGCTGTCATATTTTTTTGCAAGTGATTTAGTCGTTCCAAGTATCATAAGCGTACCATCTGCTGCTCGGGAAATAGCCTTACCCTCATCTTTTTTAGCACCACCCAGTAACAAACGCCATTTCATTTCACCTTGTGCGTTCAAGCGCGTCACACAAATGTCTGTATTTTGTGCATTAAAAGACTTACAAGTACCAACCATAGCACTCTCACCTTCTTCAAGCGCAACAATGCCATAAGCAATGTCATCGTCTTTGCCACCATACATTTTTTCCCATAGCGCATGATAGATTTCTGGTTTCTTCACTTTCTTTTTAGCCTCAGGAGGTACATACCCCGGAATTTTATTGGCTTCTAAAACCAAGGTACATAATAATGTCCCCAATACGATCAATGCTATTTTTTTCATGCCTGCATCTCCTTCAGTAATAATATATGGGCATAACCAATACCCCTATATACTCATTATACACTAAATCATGTCAAAGCATAAAATATTTTATGCTTCACCACGTATCTGATAGGTGATATCACCCGCTCCAAATGCAGTGACAAGTCCTTCACTGTATTCTCGTATCACGTAGCCGTCTTTAAACACTTTGACAATACCATCTTCTTTCGTGACGCTGTCAGCCATAAGCAGTTTATAGCGAGAAAAAGCGCCTTTTAGATCTATATCTACTTCCAATTCACCTGCTGCCCAGACAGGAAGTATAACCAGCTCATCTACCCCCTCAAAACACTCTACAAAAGCTTGAAGATTATCCATGGTACGGCTGTATTTATGGGGTTGCCAAATCACGTTTAATTTAGAAAAATCTCGTAAATATTTATAGATTTGAAGTGATTCCATCGTTACTTTTATCTCTGTGGGATGGTGTCCATAATCATCTATCACCACACATGATTCTCTATTTTGAATAATATCAAAACGTTTTTTGATTCCCTTGTAATGAAGCAGGTTTGTGCGTATATTTTCCACATTTTCACCTAACTCCAAAGCTGCGAGTATGGCAAGTGCCGCATCAAGTGCAATATGGTTTCCAAACCCAAATACTTCAAAAGTACCCAGATCCAAGAGTTCAAACTTTGTATGTGGTTCGCCATTCACAAGTACAAACACAATGTTGTGAATATCTTTAGAAGGGTAGAGTTTAATACTATCCACATCAAGTGAAGCCAGGAATTCATCTTCAGCATTGATCACACGCACTTTTGCAAGATTCAAAAAGTTTCTATAAGCATTGTAAAAACGCTCTTCATCATACTCATAGTATTCCATGTGTTCAGGTTCTACATTGGTCACAATAGCCAAGGTGGGATTTGAATTTAAAAAACTCTCATCACTCTCATCTGCTTCAAACACCACTTTGTTATTAGAAAAACTACGAACATTGGAGCCAAATTCTTTAGCAATGGCACCGATCAATGCATTGGACTCATGGAGAAGTGAAGCGAGCATCGCTGACGTGGTACTTTTCCCATGTGCACCACCCACAGCATAAACCTCTTTTTCACCCAATATGGTCTTTAACGATTCTTTTCTAGAAAGCAGCTCGATCCCCAATTCTTTAGCTTTTTGATACTCAGGATTGTTGGGACGTACCGCGGCAGAGTAGATAACCCTATCTACACCTTCAACCGCATCTTCATGATGCGGGATAGTGATCTTCGCATCAAAATTGGTAGCCAGGTCATTGGTGATCTCTGTCTGTTTAATGTCCGAACCTGAGATCTTATGACCATCATTAGATAAAAATTTAGCCAATGCAGAAAGCCCTATACCACCGATGCCGATAAAGTGAATTTTCTTCATTATTTTGACTCATCCAATACACGGAGTTCTTCTTTTCCCTCTTTCACCTGCTTGTCAAACATATTCAATAATATATCTGTAGGCTGTGAAAAAGTCTGAATAAAGAAAGCTAAGGGATCATTTTCATTCACACCCTCTACATCTACAAGGTTTTCAATAAAATCTTCAAAAGAGTGTCCTGCCATCACTGCTGCTGCATGTATCATCATTGCATCTTTTAAGTCTGCATGATCTATGGTGTAATTGAGTACTAAAAAGATCTCTTTGGCACCTTTTTTATCGTTTTCACTATAACGCTGAATAGCATGTTCGTAGATCGCTCTGGCTGTCGCCATATCTTCTGTATCATTCATATCAAAGTTTTTACTTGAAGTAAGTTTCTCTGCTAGTCTATCAAAAGCATTGTTCACAATGAACGTAAAAATTTCATTGATCTCATCTTCTGGAGCTTCAATAATAAGCTGTGCATCCAAAAGCTGATACCCTTTTGCTATACTCTGCTCTGCTTTACATTCCTCTTCCAAACGTTTAATATTTGCCAAAAACTCCGGATCTTTTTTTAACTCTTCTACATGTATTTCAGGGTTTTCCATTTACGTGTTCTCCAAACATAATTTAATTCTTATCAGTGCTTCTTTTGTTTTCTTAGCCTCATAAACAAGTGCCAGTCTAACATAGCCTTTTCCTTCACCCTCACGTCCCAGAAAGGAACCGGGGATGACTTTAAGGTTATACTCTTTATATAACTTGGTGGTAAAGGCTATCTCGTCTTCTACTTTAAGCCAAATGTAGAATGTTGCTTCAGGAGCATCCAAACCCAACACTTCTTTTGCTAACTCAAAATTCTTCTTGTATTTCTCTCTAAAACCATTCACATGATCTTGATCTGCCCAAGCAACTGCCGCTGCATGTTGTAATGGCAAGGGTGAAGCACAGCCAACATAAGTTCTGTAAACCATGTACTCTTTTAAAATCTCTGCATCACCTGCTATAAAACCAGAACGCAGTCCAGGAGCAGAGGATCGTTTAGAGATAGAATTAATAACAAGTATATTTTTAAATGTTTCATTACCTACTTCGATACTGGCATTTAAAAGTGATGGCAAAGGCTCTCCAAGATACAAGTCTGAATAACACTCATCATTTAACAGTACGAAGTCATGTTTCAGTGCAAGCTCTACCCATTTTTTAAGATCTTCCATCAGCATTACAGAACTTGTAGGATTGTTAGGCGAGTTGAGTATCACAAAGTCTGCTTTAGCTAAGGCTTCATCATCTACTTCAGGTTGAAAATCATTAGATGCATTGAGGTTCAAATAAATCACCTCTGCCCTACATGCTTTGGCTGCGCCTTCATAGATCTGATAAAAAGGATTGGGGAAGACCATTACTGGATCTTTGATGTCATGCAGCAAGAACTGAGGAAAGTTAAAGAGTACTTCCCGTGTACCAAATGTAGGGATGATCTGTGTATTATCCAGTGTCAATCCAAAACGTTCCACATTGTACTTTAACATCGCTTCTCTAAGCACAGTTTCACCAGCCGTTTTAGGGTACTTGTTAAGTAATGGTGCATTGTCATTTAATGCATCCAATATGAACTGTGGTGTAGCAAACTGAGGTTCACCGATCGTCAGGCTCAGAGGGCTGTATGTGGAACTGGGGGTCACTGCTTCAAGGAGTTGATTTAATTTTTCAAAAGGGTATGTTTCAAAGTTCAATTGTTGCCCTGTATTTTTAAAAGATTATAACGTATTTGGAGTAAAGGGAACCTCTAAACTATAGCTTTACGATAAAGGCTCCTGCATTAATGTCCTGACGTACCATTTTCAAGACTATTCTTGCATCATTTTCATCACTGTATGCACCTATAAGTACTCTGTATTTACCCGTATTTCGTACACTGTAACGTAGTTTCAATGCTTCTATTTTTTGTAAATACTGCTTCTCCGGCATTTCAGCAAAAGAACCGACCTGTACATAGTATCTTTCTATCAAACTTTCTCTATTATATTCTGGAAACTTTGGTTCAAGTTGTGAAAATACATTTTTAACATTATTTTTTGAAGCTTTACTCTTTGGAGAGACTGCCTTTGATGTTTTCAATATGCGAATGGAGGATCTTCTGGTCGGTTTTGCTGTAGTCTTTACTAACCATTTGATGATCTCATTTTGCAGTTTTGCCCCATGATAACGTGCCCTGGTACTGTTAACAAGTATCACAACTGTGTAGAGTTTACCAGCCTTATTTTTAACATATCCCCCTATGTTCTTAACCCGTCGGACAGTACCTGTTTTCATCCAAGCACGGTTTTTTACCACCGTATGTCTAAAACGTCGTTTTATTGTTCCATCTACTCCCGCTATGGAAAGTGTTTTCATCCATCGTGATCCATAGCGATCATAAGCATTATCATACATGTCTGCTAGGTTTTTTGCTGTCATTTTTGCTATACGGGAAAGACCGCTTCCATTGTCTACCATGAGTGTACCGTGACCCAGTGCCCCTTTGGAACGCAGTATTTTAGCGACAGCATCTCTTCCTTTTTGCAAGGTTGCAGGAGCACCATATACTTTTGCTCCCAACAGAAGCAAGAGATGACGGGCATAAAGATTATTACTTTTTTTAGCTGTTTTGGAAACAATTTTTTCCAAAGAATCAGAATAATAAGTCAAAAGATCTTTGGCATTTTTAGGTATCTTTTGTAAGCGTAAGGTACCTGACACTTTTACACCTTTAGCACGAAGTTTCTCTTTGAGTGCATAATAAAATGATTTATATGGTTTAGTCAAAACATTACAAACATTACGTTTCCCGCATCGCTTAGAGATACTCCCTTTTAAAATCACGGTAGGTGTGGATTGGCTATGGGTTATCTTGACACCTGGCCAAGAGTATCTTCCTTTACAAGGTTTGTTGACATATTTTAACTGGTTGACAACTTTGTAACTTCCATCTGCATTTTTTTTATACACAGATTTTTTGTTTGGAGTAACACAAACTGTACTGACTCGTTCGTTGAACATCATGGCATCCGGCATGGCATTATAAGCACTGTAGATATGCTTATCAAAACCTGAAGTATTTTTAGTACCTACTTTAAAATAACTTCTATCAATCACAATATTCCCTGTGATACTACGTATACCTTTTGCACGGATGGAAGCGACGATATCTTCAAGATCCCTGTCATTTAAACTCGGATCCCCAAAGCCTTTAATGAGCAGATCCCCTTTTAATACCCCTTGTTTCAACGTACCCGTCGTGTAGAATTTTGTTGGCCAACGATAATCAAAACCCAATTTCAAAATAGCTGCATAGGTGGTCAGAACCTTGATCACAGATGCTGGTGTACGTGTCTTTCCTGCATTAAGAGAAGCAACGACCTTCCCTCCATTACCTGTTTCCTTGATGTAAATACTCACATCCTTCTTTGATATACCCGATTTTCGTATCTCTTCGATGATTGCCTGAGGCATCGCATAAAGCCAGAGCGAAAGCATAAAATAGACAAAAAAGATACTTCTCACAGTTTCTCCCTATAGGCATGTAATAACCGTTCCATAGCTTCTTCCAAAATCTTCCTTGATGTCCCTATATTTAAACGCATAAAACCTTCTCCTGTTTTGCCAAAACTTTTTCCGTCATTCAAGCCAAGTTTTGCATCATCAATAAAAAAATGAAGCAATGCTTCATGAGACAGGCCCATTTTTTTACAATCAAGCCACATTAAAAAAGTAGCTTCTGTCGGTACAGCATCTATAGGTAACTGATGCTTTAGCAAAAATGTTTTTACACAAGAGATATTAGAGGCTAAATGTACTTTAAGCTGTTCTAACCACATTTCACCCTCACTGTAGGCAGATATCAAAGCTTCTATACCAAAAGGATTTCCATTGGTAATACCGGACTTATTCTGCTCAAGCCTATAGGCCTCTCGTAACTTCTTATCTGGAATTATAGCAAAAGAAGTATTGAGTCCTGCAATATTAAATGTCTTGGAAGGTGCATTTAAGATGACACATCGATGTTTCATCTTCTCAAAAGACCCCACAGAGTGATGCATTTTTTCATAGATCACATCAGCATGTATCTCATCAGAGATGATAATCACATCATGTTCAATACAGATATCGATGATTTTTTCCAACTCCTCTTTATTCCATGTCCGTCCACTTGGATTGTGCGGGGAACAGAGTAAAAAGAGTGTTGATTCTTTGGCTTTGGCTTCAAAATCCTCAAAGTCTATCTGATACTTGCCATTTTCATACAGCAGTGTATTATCAAATACTCTTCTTTTTTTATGTTTAACGGAACCGGCAAAAGGAGGATATAAAGGTGTTTGGATCATGATTCCATCATCCTCTTTACTATAAGCAGTGATCGCAAAATTGATTGAAGGCACCACACCATAACAAGGCACGATACTCTCTCTATCGACAGTCCAGTCAAAACGCTTCATCATCCAGTTTTGGATCGCTTCATAATACGCATCAGGGTAGACGGTATAGCCGTACAAAGGATGCGCTGCTCTTTTTCTGATCGTTTCCTGCACACACAGGGGTGAAGCCAGATCCATATCTGCAACCCATAAAGGCAAGAGATCATCCGTTCCAAACTTCTTCTTGGCATCATCATATTTTGTAGTGTATGTGCCTTGACGGTTTATGGCTTCAAACATCATTTTTGCCATCTTATATTTTTTGCCAAATTGTCATCTGTGCTATAGTATGTTGATGTTTTCTTGCTGTCTCTTGTATCACAAAAGGAACATCTTTGGTATCAAGTAATTTAAAATCTTGTCCTAGTATCTCTTGCAACCCATCTAAGGTAGAAACATTTTCACCATCTTTTTTATAACCGCCTATCCATTTTTCTTTAGGGGTGGATTCTTCCTGCCAGGTATAAGGAGATGTCAAAATAAGTACTCCTCCTTCATTCAAACGTTCTGGGAGTGAATCTAAAAACTTCTTTGGATCATACAGTCTGTCGATAAGATTACCGCCAAATATAAGATCAAAGTCTTTATAAATTGGCTTTAAATTACAGGCATCCGCCTGCCAAAATGTAACTTTCCCCTGCGCTTCTTCTAAATCAAAATCTGAAAGCTGTACTTCATAAAAACTTTCCAGTTCACCTTCGGTAGGCATCGTATAGCGCAATACACCATTTTGTTTTAAGACTTCAGCTTCCTGTACAAACCTTGCAGAGAAATCCACACCTATCACTTCATCAAAACCGCGGGCCAGCTCAAAGGTACTTCTTCCTATGGCACATCCTATATCAAAAGCCTTAACTCTTGGTTTGTCTTTCATGTAGGTTAAAGCGATCTGGGCACAACGTGCAGGATAATTTTCTACATTTAGCACATTGTCACCCCAGCCAAAGTGACAATACTGTGAAATGATACTGTCAGTGGTATAGTAGTCAGTCACTACTTTTTCTTCATAGTCACTTTGAATATATCTAAATCCTGCATGCTGATAAAAATGTCTTCTAAACCCATAACGACTTTTTTGCGTGGCCAAATTGCCGCAAGAGATCCATGAACCGCCATTAATAAGATTGTGTTTCCCATCAAAAGTAGGTACGGTAAAATCATCATAAATAGGATGTACTTTAAATCCTTTAAATGGATAGATAGGGGTACGTGACCACTGCCAGACATTCCCGATGATATCATAAAAATCACCATGCTGATGTCTGTCTATAGGCACAGACGAGACATAATCTTCAAGATTTATGTTGGCTATAGTCTTTTTTTTATCTTTCCATTCCAAATAGGATGCAACTCCACTTTCATCACGCAGTCTAATATATTCATCTTCTGTCGGTAATGTAATAGTTGTACCCGTCTTGACACTTTTCCATTTACAAAATGCTGCTGCTTCTAAATGGTTTACTTCAACAGGCCAAGAGAGTGGTAAAGGTATTTCACGACTTACTGTACGTAGTACATACTCATTATCTCTTTTTTTCCAAAACAGAGGGTATTCTGCCTTTACATAGTCACGCCATGCTTTGCCCTCTTTACACCAAAAAATATCATTATTGTAACCATCATCATCGACAAATGCTAAATACTCAGCATTTGAAGTAAGATACTTTGCAGCTTTAAATTCGGGAATATGTGTTTGATGTTTACCATATTCATTGTCCCATCCAAAGAGTTTGGCATCACTACCTTTACCTAATCTCACAGTACCTGCACTTACATCTAAAAGATGATTTTTGGGTGCAGCCCCATACATTTTACACTCTTTCCACTCTTTATCTTCTCTCACAAATTCAAAAGGAAGTTGTCGTATGAGTACTGAAGAGGTTTCAACATGGATATTTTCATGCTCTACTCCCATCATGATCACCCACCAAGGGGATTCTTGAGTAAGAGGTAACTCTAATGGAAGTGTATCTATAAGTTCAGAAACAAGTGTATAGACTTCATCACGATAATACTGTGTCTCTGCTAAGCTAGGCCAATCATAATGTTTTTCATTTAGATCATCCCAGGACATTTCATCAACGCCCACAGCAAATAGAGATTCGAGTTTTGGATCTATTCGTTCATCAATGATCTTAGCCAATTTAAGTTTGTTTATGAAAAAGGTAGCGGTATGTCCATAATAAAAAATTATGGGATGACGAAGAGGATCTGATTTTTGGAAATAAGCCTTTTCATCTGAAACAAGTGTAAAAAGTGATTCATAGCGTTTATAACAGTACTGAAAATAGTCTTTGATCTCTTTTCGTTTCTCTTCAGTATCATTTCCGTAAAGTGTAGGTATCGTTATCAAATCTTTCCCCTTAAAGCATATAGATTAAAGTAAAATACCATACGAATGTGTATAGTATGTATGTAAAAGGTACAAAAGCAACTAGTTGTTTGGGTCGATTGCTAAAGTTGATACAGCATAGTGAAGTGAGCTTTGCTCTCTTCACCTTCTACAATCAGAAGTCTGCCTTTTCCTTTCCACTCTCTATCATAGATACAATAATAGTATAAACATTTGCTATCACAGCACCTATTACAAGCCCGACTGCCAAAGCATAGTTATCGTAAAACTGTAATGCAAAAAATGCAGGTATAAGGTGCAAGTCAGCAACAAGTGAACCAGCTAACAGTTCTGCTGAAAGTATATTTCTTACCCCTATTTTCATCAAGGTAGAAATAATATTCACTGAACCTGCAATAAACAGTGCTACTGCACTGTTTTCATATAAAAATGCTGCTGATGTCGTCAATGACATCAACGTAAAAAATATATAAAAAACTTTTCCCCAATTCATAAAACTCCTTTACTTTCTTACGTTATTATAAAGCAAAAATACTTTACTTTTACATCGTCCCATTTTCGTACATGGCACGCATTTTTT
>QMKT01000012.1 GCA_003646505.1 Campylobacterota bacterium | reverse complement strand
CTTGAAATAGGTTCAAATCAATTCATCGATGGTTTCGAAGAACAAATTATCGGTATGAAATATGAAGAAGAGAAAGAGATTACGGTAACATTCCCAAAAGATTACCAATCAGAAAACCTTGCAGGGAAAGAAGCAGTATTTAAAGTAACACTTCATATGATAGAAGAGAAAAAAGCAGGTGTAGCTGATGATGAGTTGGCACAAAAGTTATTTAAAGACGATAAAGCAACACTTGATACGCTTAAAGAAAAACTAGCAGATCAAATTGACTCAGAAGTTATGGGGAAACTCTACCAGGAAGAGTTGAAACCACAATTGGTAGAAGCATTGGTAAATAAATTTGATGTGGCATTGCCAAATAACATTGTAGAGCAAGAGATAGATGCAAAGATCAATGCTAAAGCACAAAAGATGGACGAAGAAGAGCTTAACAGTTATAAAGATAATCCTGAAAAAGTGGAAACTCTTCGTGATGAAGTTAGAGAAGAGGCTGTTCAAAGTGTTAAAGCAACATTTATCGTAGATGCATTGGCAGATAAGATCAAGATCAACGTAACTGACAAAGAAGTTTCAGAAGCAATCTACTATGAAGGACAAATGAGTGGACAAGATCCTCAAGAAGTAATGAAATACTACCAAGAGAACAATCTTCTGCCAGCTGTGAAAATGGGTATGATCGAAGATAAACTTTTTGGAAGAATGTTAGGTTTAGAAAAATAGACAGCATATGCTCAAAACCTCTCTCGTTCCACCTCTCCTGAGGTGTAACGTATACACAAGTTTAATTTGATATATTAAATTTATATATGCACCCCAAGGGCACTTTTTCTAGGGCGCATTCCATCTCTCCTGAGATGGAACGAGAAAATATTTAATCAAAGGCAAATCATGAGTTATATCCCATACGTTGTAGAACAAACCGGTAGAGGTGAGAGATCTTATGATATCTATTCACGTCTTTTAAAAGACCGTATCATTATGTTAAGCGGTGAAGTCAATGATCAAGTGGCATCTACAGTTGTGGCACAGCTTCTTTTCCTTGAAGCGCAAGATCCGGATAAAGATATTTACTTTTACATTAACTCTCCAGGTGGTGTGATCACTTCAGGACTTTCTATGTTTGATACGATGAACTATATTAAACCTGACATCGTCACTATCTGTATTGGTCAAGCTGCCTCTATGGGTGCTTTTTTACTCTCTTCAGGGACAAAAGGTAAACGTTATGCGCTACCTAATGCACGTATCATGATCCATCAACCTTCAGGTGGAGCGCAAGGACAGTCAACAGACATTCAAATACAGGCACAAGAGATACAAAGACTCAAAGACACACTTAATAACATTCTTGCAGAACAGACAGGGAAAACAGCCAAGCGTTTAGAGAAAGATACAGAACGTGATAACTTTATGTCTTCGCAGGAAGCTTTGGAGTATGGACTCATCGATAAAGTACTTACAAAAAGTTTTAACTAGGTTCACGTATGGTTAGAGAAATAGTTGTATATCCGGATAAAAGACTGAAACTCATTTCAAAAGAGATAAAATCTTTTAACGGAGCATTGCATGACCTGTTAGATGATATGTATGACACGATGTGTGCATGTAATGGTGTAGGTTTGGCTGCGATCCAAATAGGGGTTGACCTGAGAGCATTAGTGATCAATGTTCCTCTGGAAGCAGAAGAGGGTGAGCAAGATCAGCCTAAAGAAAATACACTTGAGATGATCAACCCTGTCATTGTAGAACAAGACGGGAGCGAAAAGTTTCAAGAGGGATGTCTCTCTGTCCCTGGCATCTATGAAGATATAGAGCGTGCAAAACATGTCAAGGTTGAATATTTTGACAGGGAAGGCAACAAGCAGATCATAGAAGATGATAACTTTCTTGCTGTAGCCATACAGCATGAGATTGATCATTTGGATGGGAAAGTCTTCATTGAGAAACTCTCTTATGTGAAGAGAAAAAGATTCGAAAAAGAGTGGAAGAGAAGATTAAAAGAGGAATAAACAGTACCATCTCAACACTTCGGACTCTCTAAAGTTACTAAAAACATGACAATTTGACATACTTTAACCTTTTTTCTTCAATTTATAGCATGATAACACTATGAATGCAACAATAGATAGTGGTACTCCACCAAAACATCAACCCATTAAAGTTAAACAAAAGAAAGAGACGATCGTCAATAGACTCACTTGCGCAACCCTTGATGGTGTAAATGCAAGAGTTATTGAAGTGGAAGCAACCTTTACCAAAGGTTTGCCTGGCTTTGCTGTGGTAGGTTTGGCCTCTAGTGATATCCAAGAGTCCAAAGAGCGTACAAAATCTGCACTGCTTACCAATGAATTTATTTTTCCTCCTTTAAAGATAACGGTTAATTTAAGTCCTTCTGATCTGAAAAAATCTGGTACACATTTTGACCTCTCACTGGCGTTATTGATCGCGTTGAATAAAACTGCCATAGATGAAGAAGGACTTTTTGTTTTTGGTGAGTTAGGTCTTGACGGAAAGATCAAAACAAGCTCTATGCTTTTCCCACTGGTACTTTCACTCAAAGAGCAGGGAGTGATAAAAAGAGCCATTGTTCCTAAAGAATCTATTGTGTATCTTTCTCATATATCAGGTGTAGATTTTATAGCAGTGGAGACGTTAAAAGAGGCTATAGATATCGTCAAAAATAAAAACTTTAAAGCAAATGTACAAGCCTTTTCGTATCAGGCTGAAAGTTTTACAGTAGAAAATGTACCCTACTATTTTGAACGGAAATATGAGAATGATTTTTCAGATGTGAAAGGGCAATCCGTAGCCAAGAGAGCCTCACTTATTGCGGCAGCAGGTATGCACAACTTTCTGATGGAGGGAAATCCCGGATGCGGGAAGAGTATGATCGCAAAACGTATCAAAGATATTTTACCCCCAATCTTTGAAGAAGAGATACTCTCCATAGCCAAACATCAATTTTTAGATGGCGTCACACCCAGTTTTTCAGCACTGCGGCCTATTAGGTCTCCACATCATACAGCCACTTCTGCTTCTGTATTTGGAGGAGGATCTGCTACTGCAAAAATTGGAGAAGTGGCACTCGCCCATAAAGGTATACTTTTCTTTGATGAACTACCCCACTTCTCTAAATCTGTACTTGAAGCACTCAGAGAACCGCTGCAAGATAAAAAAGTGCATATAGCAAGGGTCAATGCCAAGATAGAGTATGAGGCTGATATTATGTTTGTGGCAGCACAAAACCCTTGTCCTTGTGGTAACCTCTTGTCTAAAATGAAATCATGCCGTTGTTCCGAAGTAGAGATAAAACGATACCAAAATAAACTCTCAGATCCATTTCTTGACCGTATAGATCTTTTTGTGGTGATGCAAGAGGTAAGCAGTGGAGACAAAGGAGATGTCACTTCTTCTCAGATGCATGAGAAGGTGATAGAAGCGTTTAAAATGCAAAAATACAGAGGACAGCTCAGACTCAATGGAAAATTGACTGAAGAAGAAATAGAACGTTACTGTAGTCTAGATGAGGAAGCATTGAAGATCTTAGAAAGTGCCATTGGAAAATTTGCGCTTTCGCATAGAAGCATTGCCTCAGTCAAGAAGATAGGAAGAACCATCGCGGATTTGCATAGACATACAAAGATAGAAAAATCAGATATTTTAGAAGCATTAAGTTATAGACGAAGAAAATAAATGGGGAGGGCGTGAAAGAAGGCTGTTAGACAGCCTTTGCTAAAGTATTTAAATAAATTCAACCACCACTTTTGTCACAACAAACCCTCCGATAACAAGCCATATGAACATACCTAGTGCGGTATAGACAGGAGCCAGTCCCAATCCTTTGAATTTGGAAAAAATAGTCCCCATTCCCAATGCCGTCATTGCCATTGTCAATAAAAATGTATCTATCTCATTCACTGTATCTACAATATTTTGGGGCAAGAGGTGCAAGGAGTTGAATCCTGCAACAAGTATGAAGTAAACTGCGAACCATGGGATGACCAGTTTTGTTTTACCTGAAACTTCTCCTCCTGCTCTTTTAGCACTGTAAGCCAAGTACAAGCCAAGAATAATGAGCATAGGTGCGATCATAATAACACGTGTCATTTTAACGATCACTGCGGCATTTGCCATTTCATCAGGTGCACCAGGCACAGAGGCGGGGACTGCAACCACCTGGGCAACTTCATGGATAGTACCGCCTACATAGATACCAAATTCTCTGGCAGTCATATGTAAAAAACCTGTTGCATTTTCAATGACTGTTGTATAGAGAACGGGGTATAGGAACATAGAGACCGTTCCAAACAATACTACCATTGAGACAGCGATAGCTGTTTTATGCTCTTCAGCTTTAAGTACAGGTTCAGTCGCAAGTACAGCCGCTGCACCACAAACTGCTGCACCTGATGCGGTAAGTATGGAAGTGTCTTTATCCATTCCAAATATTTTAGTCCCTAACCAGGAACCCAGCATAAGGGTAGAAGAAAGCATGATGAGTGAGACTAGAAAACCATCCATACCTACTTCTGCAATTTGTTGGAACGTGATCCTGAATCCATAAACCACGATTGCAAAACGTAATATCTTTTTCCCAGAAAAAGTGATACCGCTTTGCCATGCTGTAGGTGTTTGATTATGTAAAGTATTGGCATAAAAAATACCCATGACAATACCGATAACAAGAGGTGAAAGCCCCAGAGCTTTTACATGTTCAAGACCTGCCACAAAAGTTGCCGCAGCTGCAAAGATGGCAACAAACAAAATACCAGCCATTGTACCGTTGCGATTTTTTGTGGAAAAAGCCATAAAAACCCCTTTTATTCAAAATTATTGATAATATTTCCAGAATTGTACTATAATTTTGATATAATCCACAAATAGAAGACAGTATATAATTAAAAATAAAAGAGAAAAAATGAAATTAACATTGAGACAAATGCAAATCTTTTTAAATGTTGTTGTGTCTGGACATTTAACCAATGTAGCCAAAGATATGAAATTAAGTCAGTCTGCTGTATCAATGTCAATTAAAGAGCTGGAAAATATTTTGGGAAGACCAGTATTTGACCGTATTAATAAAAAACTTGTACTTAATGAAGTAGGACGTGCTTTTTACAAAGAGATCGACCCTATCTTTAAAAAGCTTACAGATATCGAATATGAATTTAAAAACTCTGAAAACAAAGGAATGATACGTGTAGGGGCAAGTACAACCATAGTAGATTATCTTATGCCTGCCATCATTTGTAGCTATATGAGTTCTTATCCTGATGTCAAGATCACGCTCAAAGAGGGAAATACCAAAGAGATATCAGATATGATCAAAGAGGGGAGCATTGACATTGGCTTTGTTGAAGGGTTTGTTTCGGGAGCCGATATTATCAAAGAGAAGATAGGTGTCGATGAACTGATTGTTGTAACGGCAGATCAAAATTTGTGTAAGTCATGTACAATAGATGAGGTCAGTGATAAAAGATGGGTACTTCGTGAAGAAGGATCAGGAACGAGAGAAGTGTTTTTGGATTATATTAAAGAAAAAGTAGATAACCTTAATGTCTTTTTAGAACTGGGACACACAGAGTCTATAAAAAGTATTTTGATGAACCGTGAATGTTTAACCTGCATTTCCAAGATCTCTGTTGAGACAGAATTAAAAGAAGGAAAATTACATAAAGTACCTGTGAAAGATTTTGAATGTAAAAGAGATTTTTTGATGATCTATCATAAAGACAAGTACCATAGTGCACTGTTTGAAAAATTTGTCTTTTTCTCTCGTAAGCTTATGACACAGATGATAGACGGTGCAGGCTGTACAGCGCGTGCTTCTTCTAGGAATCTTTAAGCGCTTTCTGATATTCCTGGGGATGATTAAGATTGGTGAATGGTTCATCTTCCTCAAATTCCACAAACTGTGTGTCTGCCAGAGCCAATAGATCAAGGAGTTTGTGCTTGCCTTTTTCCAACTGGGCATAAGCAAGTGGCAGTATAGACTTTTTGTAGCAGCCACAAAGTGGTTGTATACCTGAGGGACTTTTTGCCACAACAATATCACTTTTATCATTTCTGCTTTTTAAAATGGTTTCTATTACCTCTTTATCTACAAATGGTGAATCAACACTTAAGATGAATATTTCATCAACCTTCAAAGTTTCAAAAATAGAGAGTATGGCTATAAGAGGAGAATGCTCTTTGCGTGTGTCTTTAATGACGGTACATTCAAAATCAAATTTATCTGTTTTAGAAGAGATATATACATCTTGAAAGTAGAGGCTTAGTTTTTTGTATTGAAACTGGGTCAGTGTTGGGTACTTTCCAAAAGGAAGCAGGGCTTTGTCTTTACCCATACGCGAGCTCTTACCTCCAGCGATGATGACTAAAGGGAACTTTTTTATCATGTCTGTACTCCTTCTTTACGTTTTTGATGTATCAATAAAGTAAGGAAGGCCATAAAGGTGATGCAAGATTCTACCAAGAAAAGATATTCTCCATAGATCTGCCCTGAGAGTATAGCCCCTACAGAGCCGCCCAGTCCAAATGCTATGCCCAGAAAAAATTGTTGGGCAAGCTTCTTTTGTGTGTAGAGTGAAAATACGTAAGTGATGGCTGCTGTATGGTATAGTGCAAAGGAAACAGCATGGAGGGATTGGCTGGCAAAGGTCAGTGTGACAGAATCAGGATAGAGGTAGAGAATCAACCATCTAACTGCTGTCACAAGTGTTGCAAACTGCAAGATATTAAGTAGGTTTCTTTGTAAAAGAGGGCCTTGAAAGTAAAGCATAAAGACTTCGCATATCACACCAAAGCTCCACATCCAGGATGTCATTTCAAGCGAGATGCCATGGCTTGTTTCATAAATGGTGAAGAAGTTGTAAAATCCGCCAAAGCCAACTTGCATTAAAAAGATAGAAACCCAAAATGCCCAATATTTACTAAGAGAGAATGATGCATCATCTTGTGCTGAGGTATGTGCAGTAGTATCGTACTTAGTAAGGAATGCTCCAAAAGAAAGTGTTAAAAATGCTGTGGCAGATAAATAGTAGAGTGCTTCATAGGGTGAGTCAAGTACTTTACCTAATAAAAGTGCAATGCCAATAAATCCCAAAGAACCCCATAGACGTACTTTCCCGTAACGATGTTTGGAAAGCGTGGCAAGTGCTATGGTCTCTACATAAGGAAGAGAGATGCCCATCGCTGCCCCAAAAAGAAGATTGGACATGAGGTAAAACCAAAAATCATTCACGGTTTGAAGAAAGATCAAGGTAGCAATGAAGGTAAGAATCAACGAGAGTCTATAGACTTTTTCTGTTAAAGAGACATAATGCCTAAAGATAAAAGGAAGTAAGAATCGCATAAATGGAGCAGCGGCATAAATGATACCTACTTCTACCGTATTGTATTCAAGATCAAGAAGTACTTTTGGCATAAAGATAACATATACACCCACTAGAGCAAAGTAAAAAAAGTAGTACGCTCCTAAAAGAGGAGAGAGAAAAGTTTTTGTTTCTGTCATTTCTTATTGACAACTGCTGTTGCAGAGAGTAGGTCATGTAGTGTTTTCTTATCTTTCCTAAAAAACATCAATGCCCAACCTATAAGGGTAAAGAGAGAAAGAATCGCAGTCAAATTTCTAAAGAGTATAACAAAAAGAGAAGGTTTTTCTTTTGTGTTTTCATCAATGAGTGTAATGTTATAGGCTCTATAGCCAGGGGTTTGCCCTGAGAGGTACATAAAAATGGTTTGTACCACTACAAGAGGAATAAGTATATAAACCCATCCCATTAACATATCTTCTGCAAAGCCTTCTCTTCCATCCATAACAAGGTAAAATATCACATACATAATAGGCATTACAAGCATAAAGGCATCCGTAAGAAAGGCCTTTATCTTCAGACCTACAGAAGCATAATTATTTGCTGGGGTCTTAGATTTTTGTATCTCTGGTGTAGATACGGCTTTACCCTGTTTGATATCTCTAAAACGTTGCTTGGCCATTAGAAATCCCAAACCGCAGCAGCGTAAGGACCAGAAAAATCAATATCGGCATCAAATCCGTCCAACAGGTCATTACTGTCAAGATAGATAGCTTTGTAGCCGGCTTCCAAACCTATGCCCATAGCCAAAGTGTATCTTGCAGACAACTCGTAATTATAAGACGTGATGCCTGAATATCTACCCGCATTGGCTTCCAATTGTAAAGAGAGGTCGGTGAGAGGAAAGTAAAAACGTGTTTTGGCGTAAAGTAAAGGGATAAAAGTTGAAAAAGAGAGTGCTTCATGATTGACAGCCATATCTCCACTAAGATATCGAAGAGTAAGCCCCAAATCAAGGTTCATCCAATTATCAAATATTTCATAGTAGAGTGTAGCATCTGTCATGTCAAGTGACAAGCTATTGTCTACTTCTCCTGTAAAGTTGACAATGTCACCCCAGGAAAAAAGTGCCACTTGACTCTGTCCCTCATGAGAGAGTGCAGTATAGGCAAGCTTTACATTGGGAAAAACGGGGAGAGGATGTTCTATGTAGACTTTGAGAAAGATATCCTGTGCTTCACTGAAGGCTAAAGTATCTACGATATTTGCAGACGTGCCGCTGTGACCAAAAGGCAAGGAGTAGGAAGCATACCCATTAGGGCTGTGGTTAAAAATACCCAAAGAAGCTTCTCCTCCAAGGTTATCTGCCTGTATTGTGCTGAGGCTGACAACCATCACGGCCATCATTGTGTTAATATGTGACATTTATTGTAACCCTTGTGTCATGGTAAAGATAGGAAGAAGCATTGCTGAGACTATGACACCAACAACAACCCCGATAAATAGCATCATAAATGGTTCAAGTAAACTTAAAAGGAATTTTAGTTTATCTTCATTTTCTTCCGCATATAGTTGTGACATGTTGTTAAGGATCTGGGCCACTTCACTGGATTCTTCTCCCAATGCCAAAGATTGCATAAAATTGCGTTTGAGTTTCACACCTTTGGAGAGTTGAAGTGCATTGGAAAGTTTGTTTCCTTCCATGACTTTAACGGAGGCGTTTTCAAACAAAGTAAGCAGCGCATGATTACTAAATGTTGTTTTGGCAAGTTGTACAGCCTGTGCATAAGCAACACCGGACTCCAGCATAAGTGAGAGTATGTAGGAAAACCTGCCCAGTTCATGGTTTTGGATCAGTATACCCAACACTGGTATTTTTAAAAGTAGTGTATCTACGAGGGTATGAAAGGCACCCAGTTTTGCATAGGCAAGTTTAAAAAAGAGTATAAGAAGCAAGATCGTAACAATAATGGCAATATAGTGTGCAGTCAAGAAATCACTTAATCCCAGTACAAATTGTGTAATAGGAGGAAGTTCCTGCCCCGTATCATCAAAGATATCCGTAATTTTTGGTACAACAAAAGCAATAAGAAAAGAGGTCATTCCTATGGCTATGGTAAAGATGATGGCAGGGTAGGTCATGGCACCTTTCACTTGTTTTTTGACTTTACTTTGGGCAGAGAAAAAGGTTCCCATATTGGTCAGTACTTCTACCATTTTACCACTCTGCCCGGCAACATTGAGACTCTGCAGAAAGAAGTCCGGCAGTGCATATACTTTTTGGGCATTGAGCGCATTATAAAGGGATTTTCCCTCATCGATCATTGTTTTGATAGAGTTTAGAAAAGAGACATATCTCTTTTCTCCTTCATGCTGATTTTCAAGCAGTCTTATAGCCGTGAGTATGGTCATGCCTGAATTGAGGTAAGCAGAGAGTTCTTTAGAAAAAGTACTGAGTAGTTCTCCTGGCATTTGACGTTTGGCAAAGGCTTCAAGGGAAAATTCCTTAGTAGGTGACAGTCCTTCATGATAGATATCCTGCACACGAAGTTTTTGTCCGGCTTCTTCAACGGAACTGGCCGTAACAGTCCCTTTGACTTTTTTACCTGTTTTATCAAACCCTTTGTACTTAAAAAGCATCGCCGTATCTGTCCTTGCAGTAAATTAAGAGTATTATAACTTTTTTAGCTTTTGTTTTGAAAGATGCACCTATAAATTTATGGATAAGGTAAAACTTAAAAAGATTCCAACTTAAAACGATAATAGATAGAAGAGTGCTGACCTTTTAGCATGATCTCATTGACAGTAGCTGTAGGACCTTGTATATCTTGAGGTGGTAGGATGGTGATCTCCTCGGGAATAAAGATATCTCTTTCATTTTTCTTTAAAAGTGCACGACTCTCCTGTTCTTTGAGTTTAAAGAAACGTTCCACGATATCATAGGCACTTTTATTGTCTTTATGATGTCTGAGAATATTGGGACTTAAATAAAGAGAATCTTGTAGAGAGTGTTTATTTCTTTCTGTGATATATACGATCTGTTCCTGATTATCAGTGTGAACTTTAAGTACAAAAATGATGGCAAAAGAGAGGATGATCACAGAAACAAGGATCTCAATGATGGTAAAGGCAGGGCGTAATGTTTTCAATAAAAATCTCCACTGTTGGCTACGGCTGCAGTGTTTCTAAGCCAGTATTCTTTGGCTTCCTGAGGTGAGGAAAATGCTTTGGCCTCACCAAAAAAGGCAGGCAGAAAATAGCTTGTCTCACCCTCTTCCAAAATGATCTGTGTTGAAGATCCATTACTGTAAAAGTCCATGATGAGACATATCTTTTTATCTTGATAGCGCTCATACTCGATAGGGATCAGGGCATCCTCTTTATCTAGAGTATAGGCCTTGATATCGCTAAGGTCTATGGGACTGCTATATTCTTCAAAACCCGAAGAAATATCAGACCTAAGGAAGCAGGTACGACACTTGTTGATGCATAAAAGGGTAGCCTTATCACCAAAGAATTCAGAGGAGACAATGGTTGATTTTAGATTGAGCGGGGTTAAGGCTTTGACTTTCTTTTTACCTAGTTCAATACCTTCAAATCCAAGAAAATAGACCATAGAGATGATCAGTATGACAATAAGCAGTTCTATGAGAGAAAAGCCTTTATGTGCAGGATATCTCTGAAGAGAAGACATAGGGGTCGCTTATTTGTTACAGTCAGAAAACAAGATATCTCTATTGCTCTCTTCTCCTCCGTCTTTTCTATCTGCAGCAAAAGAGATGAGCTCAACTTCTTCTCCTTTTTTGACATAGAGAAAAGGTGTTTTCCATGAGTCTTTAGGCATCTTTTTTAAGTAAGGTTTTGCACGGTAGTTTGGGTACTTGTCTGTATCTGGATTAGATAAAAGGGCTTCAAATCCTTCTTCTGTATCAGGAAAAGTACCATTGTCCAGTTTAAACATATCAAGACGCTTTTTAAGATCATGCATTTTTAGACATACTGTATCTCTTTTTGCTTCATCTGCTGCATCCATGAGACCTGGTGCAACCACAGCAACAAGACCCCCAAGGATAACGATAACTATGAGTAACTCAATAAGGGAGAACCCTGCTCTTAAATTTTTTTGTTTTTGCATTCTAAATCCTTTGCTGTACTTAGATATAATATTTACTTCTTAGATAGGAAATTTTACTTTAATCGAGCTTTTAGATGGATAAAACACACGGCATAAACATTCAGGTTAGAAGTCAACAGGGATTTGCTCTGATGATCACACTTTCTGTTTTGTCTGTTATCATTGCCCTAACCATGGTTCTTTTGAGTTATTTTGAAGAAGTACAACAAGATGCAAGTGACACAAAAGCACTGATACAAGCAGACCTCTATTATGCAGATATTACCACGATATTTAAAGGATTTAAAGAGAAAAAGACACTTTTCTCTGTGCTTTATAGAACCGCGCTTCCTCTCAATACAGAGGATGGGAGGTTTTCACTAATGTTGCAGTGTGAGCCTTTGAGTAAAGGGGTCAATATCAACTGGCTCGGATTACAGACAAGTACTGAAAATGACGCACGTTTAAATGTGGCACAGGAGCTGATCGAAGCGCTTGCGGAAGAGTATGATATTGAAGATACCGCACGACTGCTTGAACTGTTGTATGAAGAGATGGGAAGTAAAGATCAATTTATGATCCAAAAGCAAAGCAGACTTCACCAAAAAAACGGTATTATATCTTACCAACAGTTTGCAGACATCCTGAGTCGCTATCAATTTGAAGTAGATGACTCTGAGATTGGTAAGATACCTTGGAAAAAGTATTTTTCTTTTTCTCCAAAATCTGAAAAAATAGATGGGGAATATAGCTCTCCTGAGCTTGTTTCGTATATTTTTGGTATTAATTTATCGACGGTTAAAGAGTGGGCATCAACGCTTGACAAAGGTTCACTGGAAACGTTTGTCAATGATAACGGTGGGGATTATTCCCAGAGAAAAACACTTTTGGCGGGCAAAGAATTTTTAGAAGAAACACAATGTTCTGCACGGTATGCTCTTGACGGAGTATACTACAGATTTACATTTGAATATATTGAAGGCGGGGCAAAACATTTTGAATTTTATGGGAAACAGTAAAGAATTGATCCTTATACATACTTCCATGGATGAGGTGACCTTGTCTTATGATGTAAATGTGATGCTAACTCCCCAGTTCTATACACTCAAAAGAGAACCTCTTCCTGTCCAGTATGCTTATCAGGCAAAACGAATTGCCCCATCACTTTTTGAAGGCTTGCTTGAAGAAGGTAAGTCTTATGAGTATATGGTTTGGAAAGAGGAAGAGGAGTGGGTGTTTCTTGCGTATGATCTGGAGATGATCACGGCATTTTTGGAGCATAAAGGCTTCGCTTTGGAGCATATCTCCAAGCTCTTTTTCGCCCAACAGTCTGCTGACCTTTTTACGGCACCTTTACTCCTAAATTCCAATGAAGCTTTGGTTTCTTTGGACAATGTTATTGTTGTTGTTCCCAAAGTTGCTTTAGGTGAAAATGAAGGTCCGTCCCTTCCCTTTGACAAGCGCTTTACACCTAAAAAAGGAATCATGTTAAAAAGCGCTTATGGGTCTATCTTAACGGTTAGGCAGACAGCTGTACTGGCTTCTATTTTTGGACTCATGGCACTTATGTTTTTTATTGAGGGGTCACGCTATAGTGGGAACTCCAAGGCCATTCAAGTCCAAATGGAAGAGATACTTGAGGCTTATCCCTCTTTATCGAGCAAGTATACACGAGACAGTATCGTGTCAAAATATAAAACACTTGACAGTGCTGAGCGTAAAAAACGTGAGACCATTAAAACTTTGGCAGGTATGATCTTTAAAGGAGTGACACTCAATTCCTTTGAGATGAATGAACAGAAATTCTCTGTACACTTTTCTTGTAAAGATGCACAGGCATTCAAACGGGTAAAAGCATTGGCAAAGAAAAACAAATTTAACACGGTGAATGTTTCCAGAGGCCATGACCTAAAAATAGAAGGCACCCTATGAATTGGCAAAGA
This sequence comes from Campylobacterota bacterium, assembly GCA_003646505.1. Lineage (GTDB taxonomy): Bacteria > Campylobacterota > Campylobacteria > Campylobacterales > Sulfurovaceae > Sulfurovum. The sequence continues at coordinate 5,259 of QMKT01000012.1, read as the reverse complement.
TATCAAAATGAACTTATTGTCCTGATGGCTTTTATGTTTATGTTCATGGGTTATTTGTATAAGCATACACAGGTCTCTTCTCAAAAAGAGTCTGTGGTTGAATCAAAGCTTGCGCTCGAAGAGATAAAAGAAGTGGTTGCACTCAAAAAAATATGGTCTAATAAAAAAACTACCCAAAAAATAAATAAACTGCAAACTTTGATACCCGAAAATAAAATGAAGTGGAGTAAAAAAAGTAAAAAAGTTACTGCTTCCTATACGGGTCTAAATGACAAAGAGCTCAACACTCTGGTAACAAAGATCTTAAATTTACCCATTGTAATAAAAACGCTTCAGATTAAAAATGTAGCTTCATCTTATGATGTGGAGTTCAAATGTCAATGGTAAAATATATTTTGACCCTCTGCATGGTCATTTGGCTTGCGCTAGTGATATTGATGCCCAAAGAGGAACTCTATTATAAACTTGAGGAAACACTTCATTCTCAGGAGATAGCGTTAAACGAGGAAGTGATAGATGAAGGTTTATTTGGGCTCAGCTTGAAAAATGTAAGTGTGTATGTAAAAGGCATTAATGTCGCAAACATCGAAGAAGTCAATCTGTTCACCATTCTTTTTTACTCCTATATAGAAGTGAAAGGACTTAGAATAGATGATTCTTTGAAAACAATGGTACCGCAAGAGACCCAAAAAGCTGTTTTGGAACATTCTGTGATGGCTCCTTTTTCTGTATCTGTTGAAGCAGAAGGCTCTTTTGGAACTATGGATGGAAAGATAGACTTAAATGAAAGAAAAGTGCATTTGGATTTCAATGAGAGTAAAAATATAGCCATGTTAAAGCCTCAGTTGAAAAAAAATGAGAAGGGATGGGTCTATGAAACATCTTTTTAAACCACACATTGTAAAATGGCTTTGGATGTTCTTGATCGTACTACTTGTGATCAAAGTGTTATGGTTTGTCGTTTTAGTCTTGTGGCTACCTGCAAGCGGGTTCAACTATGCTCAGGAAAAAGGGGGCAAAGCGCTTTACTACAGAGTTAAACTAAGCCCAAACAAAGCACCTGCGCCAACGATCAAGAAAAAAGAGCCCCAAGTGGTAGCCGGAAGCATTAAAGATATCAAACTTTTGGCCATTTATCATGCTTCAGATGTTACGGTGGTCACGGTTGAACATAAACGTAAAACGAAGGTTTTGGGCAGAGGAGATGTCATCAGTGGCTTTATGCTGGAGAGTGCAGGGCATAATTATGCTACATTCAATAAAAATGAGAAAATGTACAAGGTACCTCTCCTTGTTAACACTAAAGGCAGTACAGGTATTCGAAGTCACAAACCTTCTGTACAAAGTACTCCAACAACGAAAGTCGAAGGCGAGGTTGTGGATGCGGGGGATCATAAGATCATCGATAAATCCCTGATCAGTCATTATGCTAAAAATATCGATGATATTTACAAAAATATCGGTATCAAAGAGATCAAAAAAGGTAAAAGTCTAGAGGGGTTCAGTATTTCCTTTATTCGCAAAGGTTCACCTTTTGCAAAACTCGGGCTCAAAAGAGGAGATACGATAAAGTCAATTAACGGTCAAAAAATAGACAGTTATAATGCAGCTTTTGGCGTCTATAAAGATATTGGAAATATAGAAAACCTTTCATTGGTGATTCAAAGAGGTAAAGAAGAAATGGAGTTAGAATATGAAGTTAACTAAAATAATAGTAAGTGTATTGCTTGTCTTGTCTGCAGGACTACATGCTGAAGAAGAGACTGTAGATGTGAACTTCCGTGATCTAAACGTAAGAGACTTTATAGAAATGGTCTCAAAGATCACTCAGAAAAATATTTTGATAGAAGGGGAAGTAAAAGGCAAGATAAATTTTGTCTCTCAAACACCTATCAAAAAAAGTTCATTACTCCCTTTGGTCAATTCTATTCTTGGCGGCAAAGGATTTACGATCGTAAATCAGGGAGACTACTATAAAGTCGTTAAAAGCAACATCGCAGCAGGAGAGGGACTGGAAGTCAGTAGTAGTATTGACGGAGAGACGATGAAGACGGTAATGTTCCCTCTTAAAAACTCCAATGCCGCAGTACTTCGTGCAAAGATCAAACCTTTACTGCACAAAAGTGCCAAAGTGATCTCCTTTAAAGAGAATAATGTCTTGGCAGTCACCGCAAACCCCAGAACTTTACGTGCCATTTCCAAGGTGATCAATGCTGTAGAAGAGAGAGGGGAAAAAAGGTCAGTGGTGATCAAGCTGAGAAATTCCATGGTGAAAGATGTATTCACCAATGCACAAAGTATGGCAAAAAAGATCTTCCCTCAGACCATTGAAAGTGAAAAAGTAGATATTTTCAAAGATGAAGCAACCAACTCTATTATCTTGGTAGGACAAAAAGAGAACACCAATCGTATGATCAAATATATCAAACAATTGGATATCAAGGGAGAAAGCACTACACAGCAGATGTATGTGATCAGACTTCAAAACTCTAATGTTGAAGAGATGGAAAAGATCATGAGTAAATTGATCTCACAAATGAACAATGTTGCGGTCAAAAAGCCTAAAAAGGGAGGCGTTCCTCCCAGCAAGGCAATGGTTGTCTCAGATATAGAAAGAAATGCCTTGGTTCTGCTTGCCACAGCTGAGCAGATGAAAAACATTAGAGATACCATACGTAGGATTGATATCCCTAAAGTGCAAGTCTATGTGAAAGCAAAAATTATTGAGGTTGATAGTAATTTGGCTGAGCAGGTTGGATTTAAGTATGGGTTTAATGGAGGGGCTATTACTTCCACTGGACTGTATACACTTGCGGGGAACTTGGGTGCCTCTGCGTTACAAATGTCTCCGGCACTTTTAGGATTTCTTAATACCAATCAAACTTCAACAGTGATTGATGCCAATGGTAACCCCATACAACAGAATGACCCTGCATTCAAATTTGATGCAACAGACAAAGTGTTTGCTTTAGGTGCAACACTTGACCTTTTACAGAGAAATGGTGCCGCCCATCTCTTATCTGAACCTTCTGTTTTGTGTACGAACAACAAAGAAGCCGAGATCTACGTAGGGCAAACCATGTCAATTTTGACTGCGGCACAGCAATCTACTTCGGGAGTTTCCAACGTAGTGAATAACTATTCTAGAGAAGATATTGGGCTGACCCTAAAAGTACAACCAAGACTTTCGAGTAACAATCAGGTGACCTTGGAAGTAGAAGTGCAGATCGAAGATCTTGATCCCTCTTCAGAGCAAATTGCAGACAGACCAACCACAACAAAAAGAACTGTGAAAACAAATGCCATTGTAAAAAATGGAAAAACGATTATTTTGGGTGGATTGATAAAGCGTACGGGAGGAAAAGGAACAACTGCCGTGCCCTATTTGTCCGAAATACCTTATTTGGGAGACTTACTCTTTACACACCACTCAGATATAGAGAGAGAACAGAATGTGGTAATCTATCTGACTCCATACATTGTAAGAAGAAGTGCTGATCTTGAAAAACTAAAAAGTATGTTAGCGGAACTTGATAATGTACAAGCAAGATATAACAAACTTGTGGAAAAAGCGTTGGGAGAGAATACAGGTGAAGTATATGAAGAACCAAGTGTTGTCTCTTCAAGTTCTACTCCTGCAAGTAACAGAATAAGAAGAACGCACCAAGATCATCTTGATCTGTTAGCCGGTGAATAGTGATGCAGTTTCCTCGCTTAACAGATGTTAACCTTGAACCACTATGGGAAGAGGAGATCAATCATAAGTTAGCACTGAAACATGCTTTGCTTTTTTCTACGATCAATGGTGTTAAAACATCAATTGTAGAAAAAAAATCTTTGGGAGATGCGCTTAATTATTTGGCAAAACTCTCACTGGACTACCCAATCAACATGCTGGATGAAGCAAGTTTTGAACGATTAAAGAATAAATTTTTAGAGATACAGACAGGTACAGATTTTGAAGAGATGTCTACAGCTTCAGAAGAACTCATTGAAGTAGAATCTGACCTCTTGGAGTTTATCCGTAATTCTCAAGACTTGCTCTCAAGTGAAGAATCTGCCCCTATCATTAAGCTGGTCAATTCACTTTTTTTTCAAGCGTTGCAAAAAGGTGCCTCTGATATTCATATTGAAAGTGGAGAGAAAAAAGGTGAGGTACGTTTACGTATAGACGGGGCGCTTAAAAAACACCTTGATCTTGACAAAAGTATTGTAAGCTTGGTGATCAACCGTATTAAAGTCATCTCAAATCTCGATATCTCAGAAAAAAGATTGCCTCAGGATGGCCGTACGCAATTAGCCATTTCAGGAAAAAGCATTGATGTAAGGGTTTCAGTTCTCCCTACTTATCATGGTGAAAGAATTGTGATGCGGATACTCTCCCAGACAGAGCATATCCCGACTTTGGAGTCCTTGGGCTTTGTAGAAGAAATCACCAAAGAACTCTATAAGCTGCTCAATCATGCACATGGTATGATCCTGGTAACAGGACCAACCGGTTCGGGTAAGTCAACAACACTGCATGCATGTTTACAGCATGTGTCAACGCCTGATAAAAATATTATTACTGTAGAAGATCCGGTTGAGTATAATGCCGATAATATTTCTCAGATACAGGTAAATAGCAAGGTAGGACTTACATTTGCTGCGGGTCTGCGTTCTATTTTGAGACAAGATCCGGATATTATCATGGTAGGTGAGATCCGTGACTCTGAGACTGCTGATATTGCACTGCGTTCAGCATTGACAGGTCACCTTCTTCTCTCCACCTTGCATACAAACGATGCTACTTCTTCGTTAAGCCGTTTGATGGATATGGGTATTGAAAACTTTCTTATTTCCTCTACGCTTCTGGGGGTTCTTGCACAAAGATTAACCCGTAAACTTTGTGTTCACTGTAAGGAACAAACAAAGCTTAGTCCTGTTATTGCACAAGAGATTGATCTTCCTGAAGATAAATACTACTTTAAATCTGTAGGCTGTACAGAGTGTGATTTCACAGGATATAAAGGAAGACAGGCTATTGGTGAACTGTTTGTGATCGATGCTGCAGTCAAAGAGATGATGAAAGATGGATTTAATGATCATCAGGTAAGAGAAGCGATGAAAAAGAACGGTATGAGAACCATCGCAGATAAACTCAAAGATATGCTTTTAGCAGGAGAAACCTCTTATGAAGAAGCCATACGTGTCGGACTTATGGATGGCTAAAGTAAATGGCTAATCGTAAAGCATTTACCCTTATTGAAGTCCTCATCT
>QMKT01000011.1 GCA_003646505.1 Campylobacterota bacterium | reverse complement strand
CAAAAATTTTAAAAATACTTGACAGCTCTCTATAAAGTATGGTTTTCTTTTAATAGCACTTAGCACTTAGCACTTAGCACTTAGCACTTAGCACTTAGCACTTAGCACTTAGCACTTAGCACTAGCTTCGCGAAGCGACACTTTGCTATAATAATCAAAATTTAAAACCAGTGGACTTTATGGCAACGCAACCTAAAAAAACAAATACTAAATCTTCTGCTACTAAGAGTAAAACTATTAGGAAAAGAAGGTCATCCAGAAAAAAATCAAATAATTCAAATTTCAAAAAAAGTCTTTTTATTGTTTTAGGGGTGTTCTTAATGATCTCTATGGTTGCTTTTGGATATTTCTTGGGGCAGCAAGATATCTTAAGTGGACAAACACCTATAGTGCAGACCTATAAGACAGGTGAAGTAGGGAGTCAAAAGAAACTTTTAGAAGATCTGTCGAAGATAAAAACACAAAAGCCTCAGGCAAAAAATGAGTTTTCAAAGAAAAAAGAACTTTCTGTAAAAAAAGAGTTAAATAAAGCAATAAAAGAAGAGAAATTACCTCTCATAGCAGTCCAAAAAGAACCAAAGGTGCGTTTGGTTAATTCTGTGGGAAAACCAAAGTTGGTTATTATTATTGATGATGTCTCAAATGCACGACAGTTGAAAAAGATACAGGCATTGCATATGAAGATCACACCTTCTATTTTCCCTCCTTCTGAACGTTCTATGACAAGTCACAAGTTAGCGCGTGGGTTAAAACACTATATGATCCACTTACCTATGGAGTCGGGAAGTAAAAAATTCAATAGACAGTATAAGACACTTAAAACTACATTCACTAAAGAAAAGATCATAGCACGGGCAAAAGAGTTACGTCTCCTTTTTCCTACGGCAAGGTATGTCAATAATCATACTGGCTCAGTATTTACTGATGATTATAAGGGAATGTTAACGCTTTATACGGCACTTAAAAAAGAAGGGTTTATGTTTGTAGACAGTCGTACTATCGTTTCAACTAAAGTACCAAAGATAACAAAGAAGTTTGGCGATGCTTACGTAGCCAGAGATACATTTATAGACAATGCACATAATGTAAAAACGATTCATAAACAGCTTCGTAAAGCCGTAGAGATAGCAAAAAAGAAAGGGTATGCCATTGCCATAGGGCATCCTCATACTGTGACAATGAAGGCTCTCTCAAGTGCAAGTAGTATTTTGAAAGATGTTGAACTGGTGTATATAGATAATTTAATGACAATTTGACATATTTTTACCTTTAGGAATATTTTCCAGATATTCTTATAAAAAAGGTAACATATGAGCAAGCCTGTTATTGAAAATATTCCTGCTTTATCCGTAATGAAAAAGTACCCCAAAACACTGTTTTACAAAGGTAACCTTAGTTTACTTCAACGTCCCAAAGTCTCTATTGTAGGCACGAGAAATCCTTCAAATTATACACGTGAATTTACTTACCGTCTTGCGAAAGCTCTTGCTAAACGAGGCGTATGTGTGGTGAGTGGTGCTGCGATGGGTGTTGATGCTATTGCACATGCTGGAGCAGGAGAAGAAAATACCATTGCAGTACTGGGAAATGGACTGGATATTCGTTATCCTGTCTTAAATAGAAGCCTCATAGAAAACATTGAAAACAGAGGTTTACTGATGAGTCAGTTTAATGATGGATTTAGAGCCACAGGCTGGAGTTTTGTGGTACGTAACGAACTTGTGGTTGCACTTGGTGACAGTCTTATTGTGACAGAGGCAGATATGAATAGTGGTTCAATGCGTTCTGTTGAATATGCATTAAAAATGGGGAAAGAGATTTTTGTATTGCCTCAAAGACTGGGGGAGAGTCTAGGAACAAATGCTTTACTTTCTGAAGGCAAGGCTACAGTTATAACCGATGTGGAAATATTTTCATCACGTTTTGGTCAACCAGCAAGTTCAGACATAGAGAAGGATGATTTCTTTTATTTTTGTCAGTCTTCACCTACATTTGATGCGACGATCTCAAGGTTTGGTGACAGGGTATATGAAGCAGAGCTTGAAGGTGTAGTCCGGATACACAATGGTATCGTGAGACTACAATAGACTATTTGTCAGAAGTCAGCATTTTATTTTCTGCAATTTCAACTTTGACTATTTCTTCTGCGATCTTAGTAGTGAGTTCTGCTTTGAGAACTTCTAGTCTGGTTAAATAAGAAGAGATCTTTGCTGTGGCTTCAGCTTTTATACTTTTGAGCTTTTCTTCCTCTTTTTTAGAGAGAGGTGACTTTATATTTTTCATCGAAGAGCGTGCTATCTCAATTATGGAATTTGATTTGGCTACTTCCACAGCTGAAACTGATTGTGCAATTTGAACTGCAGCTATATTTTTAGCGATACTCAGTGTTTCTTCCTCATGCTCAATGGTTTTTGTGGGTTTTGTTTTACTGAGTTCAACTCTTTTTGTAGCCTCTATAATACTTTTTGAGGCATTTGCTTTGGCTATTTCTACAGAAGCAATTGCCTTAACGATCACAGCGAATGATGCATCTGTAACTTTTTTACGATTTTCTTTACTTGCATTATCCATATTGTCTACAGCATGCGATATTTTAGCGATGGCTTTGGTTTTGGCTATTTCAACATCGGCTGTACTTTTTGCCATTTGAGCAATAGCATGTGTTTCAACAATTTGTGTAGAGATGGAATTCTCTGTTCTTGGGTCTGATTCCCTTGCTATATCCACCTTATTTACCATATTATCCAGGGCATCTAAAGCCTCTTTTCTGGCTTTTTCTACACTTTCAATAGCTTCCGTAAGATATTGAGAATAGGTCTCTTCGGCGGTATTTTCTTTGTTTGATTCTGCAAATGTGATAGTGACACTTAGTAGTGCGAGTATGATAATATTTTTCATAGTTGTCCTTTTGTGCTAAGGGTTATTTTTTGCTTTTTGAAAGTTGTGAGATCAATTCTTCTAGTGATTCTTCAGGAAGCATACCTGCTTGAACAAATTGTACATCTCCTTTAGGATCGAGTGCTACCAAGAAAGGAATGCTCCCTTGCCATCGTGCTCTTTGTTGAATGTAATTGACTAACTCTGAAGCTTTTTCTTCAGAAACGACGATATAGTTCATCCCTTTTTCTTTAGCAAACTTTTTGGTTTGTTCATGGCTGTACCCCTGCACTTCAATGGAAACGATGGCTAATTTGTCTTTATGTTTAGTTTGTAATTTGATCAGGTGTGGGATAGAGGCTAAACATGGAGGGCACTTATGTCCAAAAAATTCTAAAAAGACAACTTTCCCTTCAAGTCCTTTAATCTTAAGTCCTTGTTCTGTCCCCTGTATATCATAAGTTTTTCCTGTAACGTCAGTCATTTTCATAGGTACTGAAGCGCTTTTATCTCCTGCAGCATAGGCAGTTGTTAAAAGTGAAAATAGTAGCAGGGTTTTGGTAAGTAAGTTTTTCATATATGAACCTTATATATAGTTTGATCATAAAGTATACACTAAGATAGGTGTGAAAATCGTGTAATTTTGATAAATTATGTGGGAATATATTTTCAAAGAGCATCTTTGGGACTAAAAGGAGAGAAAATTTTATAAGGAGACCTAAAATAGTATAATAAGGGAGGGAGATTTTAGGTGTCCCTAGATGCTCTTGTAGGGCTATTATAAAGGTATAAGGTTAACTGAACACTAATAGAGTGTATAATTACCACCATATACTATTCAAGGAAATGATCTATGATAAAAAAGATGATATTGGGTGTGAGTCTTGTTATGCTGCCACTACTTGGTTTTGGAGCGAATGATCTCTCTTTGGAGAAGAAGATCGGTCAGATGTTAATGGTGGGCTTTTATGGAACAGGTGCGGGGAAGAACAGTCAGATATGTAAAGATATAAAACAATATAATCTGGGAGCTGTGATCTTGTTTGATTATAATCCTGTCAATAAAAGTAAACCTAAGAATATTGCTAATGTAAAGCAACTTAAAAATCTTACAAAACAGTTGCAGTCTTGTAGTAAAGATGGGAAACTGCTTATTGCGGTGGATCAGGAAGGTGGACGTGTCCAACGGCTTAAAAGTAAATATGGTTTTTATGGTAAGTTTCCTAAAGCCTCTGACGTGATCAAAATGGATCAAAGTAGGATCAAAGCGACTTATACTAAAATGAGTAAGGAACTTAAGTCTGTGGGGATAAATTATGATCTGGCTCCTGTTGTTGACCTGGATATAAATATGAAAAATCATGTGATACATGGCTTGGGTCGTTCTTTTGGTAAAGATCCTAAGATCGTTGCAAAGTATGCATCTACATTTATAGATGCAATGCACAGTAACGGTGTTCTTACATCCATCAAACATTTTCCTGGGCACGGTTCTTCAGTAGGGGATACGCATAAAGGCTTTGTTGATGTGACGAATCTATGGAAAGAAGTCGAACTTGAACCCTACAAACTACTTAAAGACAAGGCAGATACGGTTATGGTAGCGCATGTGTTTAATAAAAAACTTGATGCCAGGTATCCTGCCAGTTTATCGTATAAGACCATTACTAAAATGTTACGTTGGAAGTTGGGGTATCATGGGGTTGTGATCACCGATGATCTTCAAATGGGTGCGATATCTAAGAAGTATGGACTAAAAAATACATTGAAGTTGGCAATCAATGCAGGAGATGATATTTTACTGATAGGTAATCAGCTTGATCCTAAAAAAGTAAAAAGTACAAAAACACTTGTAGATACAATTAGCGCTTTGGTAAAAAGTGGAGAGGTTAAAGTGGAGACTATCACTAAAGCTTATAAAAGAATACAGGTATTGAAGCAAAAACTTTAATGGGTTAACCATCGCTCAAGAATGATCTTTGCTGCGATAGAGTCTATTTTTCCATCTTTTTTATGTTTGAAAATACCTTGGGTGAGTTCTTTGGCTTCAATGCTTGAACTTTGCTCATCTTGATAGGCAACAGGAATGTTAAGTTCCAGTAAAGAGACAAAATGTTTGATACGTCTTTCCATTTCTTCTGAACTTGTGGCATCTTTGGGGAGTCCTACAATGAGTTTTTCTATTTCCCACTCTTTTAAAAATATGTTGACATCTCTTGCTGCCTGGTTACGGTTTTTTCGTAGAATTGCATTTTGAGGTATTACAATACTTCCGTCAAGACAAATTGCCATACCTATACGTTTGAGCCCTACATCTATACTTGCTAATTTCATAGTGAAATTGTAGCCAAATTTTCACTGTTTCAATGAATAGAATAAACTTTTATACTAACAAAAGTGAGAAAAGTAAGTAAAAAAATAAAATCCTTTGATAGAATTATAGAAGGGAAATGTCATAATGAAGAATATTAGTTTATAAAAAATAAGGTAATACTATTATGGATTTAAATAAAACTGGTACGATTTTCATAGGCTTGGGTATGGTAAATACTGCTCAGGCAGGAGAAATGGCAAAGGCAGATGCTTTTTGGATATGGGCGGCACTTTTCACTTTAGCTATTGTAGGTATCGTGATTCTTTTTGTCTCTTCTTATCAGGCACGTAAGGTACAGAATTTACACCAAGCCTTGTTTGACAAGCAACTAGAGATGGAAAAAAATCAGACTATACTCCTCACAAACATGAGTGAAAATATTCATAATGTTGCAAAACAGGCACTTGAAAAAAGTCAAAGCTCTTTGGCAAAAACATCTAAACCGTTTAAAAATAAAGATGAAATCCTTACTAATGTCGAAAATAGACTTTTGGATGTCACCAATGATCTGATCGATTTTCTCAGGTTAAAGTCAAAAAAAGTTGAGATCATTAATGAAGAGTTCAATATTAACAATGTACTCAACGAAGTATCTGGGTCACTGTGTTCTCAATTTGCTGGAAGCAGTACAGAACTTATTTTTGATATAGATAAAAACATTCCACGCCGTATCATTGGAGATTCACTGCATTTGGGACAAATACTTGACAGTATTCTTGCACATTTAATGGATCAAGGAGATGTGGAAGAGGTGAAGTTGGAAATTTCAATGTTTGATACTTTTGAAGAGAGAATTGAACTGCAATTCTTGTTCACTGACATAAGTAAAGGGCTCATGCCTGAGGCTTTAGATAAGTTGTTTGTTCCTTATTATGATGAAGTGACAGGAGCATATATAGGGCTGGGACTTTTTGTTGCCAATGAATTAGTGGGTATGATGAATGGAGAGCTTTCTGTGCATAGCTCTGAAGGCAGAGGAAGTTCGTTTACACTTTCTTTACCTTTTGTAACTGTTAAAAGACAAAACAAAAGAATGTACAGACTGCCCGATAAAATACTCATAGAGAAAAAAGTTTTTATTGTGGACAGTAATTATAATTCTGCTTTGGCCATTAAGAAAATGTTTGCTTACTTCAGACATGAAGTGAAGGTTCTTTCTCAAGAAGAATTTATGAAAAATATGCCTAACCTCAGTTCTTTTGACATTGTTGTCTTACATGAGAGTCTGTTTAATGTAAGGTTGATTGAGTATCTGTCTAAGATAAAAATGGGAAAAGAATTGAAGGTCATCGCACTGAATGCTTTACTGCAGGCAGATAAAAAAAGTTCTGTAGATGATGTGATAGACATTCATCTTTTTAAACCATTAAACCAGGAACGTATCTTTGAAATGATAATAAATTTGTATGATATCAAGGAATCTTCCTATACTGTAGATGAAGAGAAAAATGACACCCCAAAGGTAAAGATCCATAAAACACATATGCTGGAGACAAAAGGGGTCACAAGAGAAAAATTTAAAGATTTTTCAGGAAAAAATATTTTGATAGTCGAAGATAATCTTATCAATCAAAAAGTACTTACTACATTATTACATCTTTCAGGTATGCATATTACCATTGCTAATAATGGTCAGGAGGCGGTTGATATTGTCAAAGAGAGTAAGATAGAATTTGATATCGTATTGATGGATATCAATATGCCTATTATGGATGGATATACGGCAACACAAATGATCCGTCTTGACAGTAAATATGATATGTTGCCTATTGTTGCCTTTACCGCCTTGGTGTTAGACAGTGAAATCCAAAAAATGTTCCAAGCAGGTATTAATGCATTTTTATCTAAACCGTTGAATATAGGAAAACTCTATACAGCATTGGCAATGTACCTCACTTATGAACCAGTCAAGAAAACAATTAAAAAGATCACTCATCCCAAGAAGGTCATCTCATATAAAGGTATCAATATTGATAAAGGTATTAAACATTCAAATAACAGTGAAACTTTGTATCTTGAAGTCCTTAAAGAGTTTTCGGAGGCTTATGGTACAAGCGATGATATTTTTGTAAAACTCATACGAGAACAACGTTTTGAACAAGCCAAGATGTTATGTTTGGATATGAGAGGACTGACGGGGTCTATAGGTGCAGAAGATATGCATCACCTTGTGACAGATATACTGCAACAGTTATTGTATAAAAAATATGACTTGCTTGTTAATTATAAAGAGAAATATATCTTTGAGATACAAACACTCAATAAATCGATCACTAAATATATCGAAGCCGCTGCATAAGTGTTAACGTATCTCTGCGATAAACGCATCTTTTTGTATGGTCTTTTTTACTTTTTTCAAAAGTATCACAGCATCAGACCTTTGTTTATAAGGTCCTATAAGTAGTTTTGAGATCTGCTTGCCGTTGATAGGAAACTCAATGATATGATAGTGATATCCTGCCCGCGTGATCTTATAGAGCAGGGCTTCTTTTGGTTTTCCTGTAAAAGAACCCACTTGAACATAGAAGTTACCCAATGTATTCTTTTTGGAGACTCTAAGAGACGTTTTTGCTGCTGTGACAGGTGTTGATTTGATCTTAATATTTTCTTTTGTTTCCCATGGTTTTTGTTTATCATTTCTCGCGATTTTTGTCTGACTTTCAGGTAGGTATCTTCGACAGATGCGTAATCTTTTTTTGTAATAGGTTGAAGTGTTAAGATTGGAATAAACAATTTCATATTTGGTTGTACTTGCGTGAGTAAACCAACCGTTACCAAGATACATACCCACATGAGTGATGCGACCTCTTCGTCGTAGTTCGGTATCAAAGAAAATGAGATCACCATAGATCAACTCATTCATCTTGATCTCTTTCCCATTTTTAGCCTGTTCTCTTGCCACACGGGGAATCTCAATACCCATACTTCCATACATATAGTAAGTGAATCCGGAACAGTCAAAGTTATTTGGTCCTTCTTCTGCCCATACATAGGGTTGACCTTGAAGCTTTTTTACCATTTTATCAAGACTCTTTGTACTTGGATCATATTTTACAGCAGGCTTTATAATGGCATAATTTGGATTTGAAGGATGATGCGGTGGCTTACATCCATGGATAAACAGTGTCCCAAGGGTTAATACAGTGACAATATTTGCAGTCGTATTGAATGGTAACATTCTAGCTAGGCACAGCTTTTTTAGGTAATTTCATACCTGTTTTCCAAGGTGATGTATGGCGTAAAGTAGTAGTTGGCATTTCCCTAAGAGGTACATCACAATTCATATACTTCGCGCGTTCATCTTCACTGAGGTAACGTTTACATACTTTCATTCTTTTGCGATAAACAGGTTCTTTTTTAAAGTGAGAAATGGTCACCTTTCTTTGTTTAGAGCTGGCATGTGCAAACCAACCGTCACCAAGATACATACCCACATGATTGATACGCTTACTTCTTTTGTTGGTAGAACCAAAGAAGATGAGATCTCCATAATGAAGATTTTTAAATTTTACATTTTTACCCACTTTTGCCTGTTCTCTTGCTACACGGGGAATATCTATGCCCATTGACCCGTAAATGTTATAGGTGAGTCCGGAACAGTCAAAGGCATGAGGTCCTTCTTCCGCCCATACATAAGGTTTTCCAAGGTAAGAACTCAACAGTTCTTGGATATTTTTTCTGTTTGGCTTACAGGTTTTTTTAGGTTTGATGATGTCATAATTTGGATAGCTGTAGGGTTTTGGATCGCCACATCCTGTGAAGAAAAACAGGGTTGATATGAAGTATAAAATATATCTCAAGATACACCTTTTTAAAGTATGAGCATTGCGTCACCATAAGAAAAAAACCTATATTCTTTCTCTATGGCCTCTTTATATAAGTGTAACGTTTTTTCTCTTCCAATGAAAGCGCTGACAAGCATAATAAGTGTACTTTTAGGTAAATGGAAATTTGTGAGTAAATGGGTGACTCTTTGGGGTGGATTGTTTGGATTTAAAAAGAGATCACATTCTCCTTGTGTTTTGCCTGTTCTTACATAATATTCAAGTGTTCTTGTTACCGTTGTGCCTATGGCTAAAAGAGGGGTGTCACTGTCTAATATTTTGGCAGATGTTTCAGGAATATCAAAATATTCAGAGTGCATAGGATGATCTAGGATCTCCTCTGCTTCAACAGGTTTAAATGTTCCTGCACCGACATGCAGTGTTACCTTATGTGTTTTGTGTCTGTGTTGCAATGCTTCAAAAAGTTCAGGTGTGAAGTGCAAAGATGCAGTAGGTGCAGCCACAGCACCGGCATTTTTGGCAAAGAGTGTCTGGTAATCTGTTTCATCTTCTTTATTGTCTTCTCTTTGCATATAAGGGGGTAAAGGGATGTGCCCGATGGTATCTAAAAGAAGGACGAGGTCTTCAAAACGTATCTCTTTACCTTTATGCGCAAAGGTAACAATACGTGATCCGTCATCATTTAAGCTTGTAACGGTTGCTATAAGATCATTGTCAAATAAGAGTTCTGTTCCTATTTTGACCTTGCCTCTGATGAGTGCAAGATAGTGGTGTGCATCGAGAGGTTTGTTAAAAAGAAGTTCTACTTTTCTTCCGGCATTTTGGTCTACGGATCTTTTATGTCCAAAAATACGTGCTTTGATAACACGGGTATCATTGAGGAAAATATCACATTCTTTGGGTATAAACTTTAAGAGATGTTCAAAGGTAGTGTGGGTAACGGTATCTGTTTTTCTGTCATAGACTAAAAGTTTAGCCTGGTCTCTGGGATGGACTGGCGTGGTTGCTATGAACCCCTCAGGGAGTGCATAGTCGTAATTTTTAGTGAGTAGCTCAGGATTCATAGAAGAGATCAGTTTGAATCTTTATTTTCTTCTTCGTCAACTGTTTCGTCTTCATCTTCATCATCATCTTCTTCTTTATGCGGATTCACTGCACGTACGATGAGGATAGAAGCACCATAGAGTAAAATAAGCGGTGCTGCCATAAGAAGTTGTGTCAGTACATCCGGTGGTGTCAAAAGTGCAGCAACAACAAAGATGATGAGAACAGCATACTTGAAAAAATCTTTAAGTGTTTTGTCCGTGACAAGTCCAAGAAGGGCTAAGAAGTAAGCAAAGACAGGAAGTTCAAAAGCAATACCAAACCCCATCATGATCTTGGTAAAGAAGCCAACATAGTCTTCGATATTGATCAGAGGAGTATAGAGAAAAGAACCAAAGGTAATAAGGAACTGAAATCCAAAGGGCGTAACCACATAGTAGGCAAACAAAACACCTACAGCGAACATGATTGTACCGCCTGCAACAAAAGGAATAACCATTTTTTTCTCATTGCTATATAAGCCTGGAGCGACAAAGAGCCAGAGTTGATATAAGATAAAAGGAAGCGCAGCTAAGAGTCCTGCAAAGAATGAAACTTTGAGGGCAACAAAAAAAGCACCACCCACTTGATGCGTTGTGACCATACCGTCAGCCGCTTTTTGCGAGAGGTGTGCCACTTGTTCCAATGCTTCATTAAGCGGTGCAGTGATCCACTCCAATAGGATCTCATGAAATATAAAGGCGATGATAAAACCGATAAATATGGAGAGAACAGAAAGTCCCAGTCTTTTTCGTAACTCAACAAGATGAGGTCTAAGTTCACTAAACATTATGCATCATCTTTGGGTGTGTCTGTTTTTTCATCACTCTCTTCTTCTTTGTTTTTTTCTTTTGGTTTTTTCTTAAACGTGACTACGTCATTTTGGGGTTCAACCTGTGTAGCAAGTGGTTCTTCTTCTTTTTCTACTTCTTTTTTCTTTTTTTCTTTAGGCTGTTTTGCGAGTTTTTTAGATGATTTTGTTGAGATTTCATCATCATAAGAGACATCATCAAAATCATCAAAGTCAATATTTTTAAAATTTTTCAGTTCTGAGGTAGCATCATCAAGTTGTTTTTTGTAACTTAAGGCTTCATCCTTAAGGTCTGCAACTTTCAGCTCTTCTTCAAGAGAACTTTTTGCATCCCCAACAGTCTTCTTAACACTTTTGATAAACTTGGCGATCTCCACCATGGTTTGAGGTAGTTTATCCGGTCCCAAAAAGAGTATAGCGATAATAGAAATGAGAATTAACTCAGTAAAGCCGATGCCAAACATAGTGTACCTTATATTTTTAATTGTTGTATTTTAGCAAATTATCCTAAAATGTAGAGTAGTAGTGATTTATCATAGGATAAATACTATCTTGACATCTTTTTATACCTTTGTTATAATATGGTTAAAAGTGCAGGAGTATTATTATGGTATTAAGTAACCAAGAGAAGTCACCTGTGGAAAAAGTAACAGTAGTATTACCTCAAATATTAAAAGATGAAGTTGTGCAACTAAAAGAGACACTTCATATCTCCATGAACTCTATTTATCAAATAGCTATAGCTGAGTATGTAGCAAAAAAGAAGAGAGAGCAGCTTCGAAAAGAAGCGACTTTGATGCTAGAGGAATACCAACAAAACAAAGAGTTGCAAGAACTTATAGAATTTGAAGAAGATATAAATGACTACTAGAGATATTTACTTAGTGGACTTAAATCCAACTAAAGGTGCAGAAACAAAAAAAGCAAGACCTTGTATTATCGTCAGTAACGATGATGTTGGCATTTTACCCTTAAAGGTCGTAGTTCCACTAATAGGGCATAAAGATATCCATAACAATAAAAGTTGGCTCATACCCATAGACGTTACACTTGAAAATGGTTTAGCTAAAAAATCAACAGCAGATGCACTTAACATTCGTTCTGTATCTGATACACGCATTATCAAAAGGATAGGTGTATTGGATGAAGAAACCTACTTGAGACTTCTTCATGCGATGAAGATAGTTTTAAATATGGTTTAAGGTTGTTAAAAATGGGTTTAAACTTAAACGTTCGTTCTGGTCGAGTTTTGGTGATTAACATAATGGGCATTCTTTGAAAAACTATTTACAGCTACAGTGAATATTTTGTGCCCACAGAAAACGTTATAAAATTATATATTTTATAAGGTTTTGAAATCCAATGTTTTCTAGTCATTTATGTTTAACTATTCTTATATAGGACACAAACATTAAACAGGAAAACCCCGTATATAAGGGCTTGATAATTTGGTTTAAGGTTGGTTAAAATGTATAGTCCCTTTCTAGAAGTTTATATAATGAAGCTCTCGACCCAAGGGTGCGAGGTATCTTCATAGCTCCAAATTTAATTGCCTTTCATACATTTTAATATACTGAACATAATTAGATAAATTTTGGTTATGAAAAGGTTAATAAGAGGAATTTAAACTTTAAATTCCCACAAAAACTGTGGGAATAATACTAAGTTACAACTTAGCTAAACTGTGAGTACCCAAACAGATTCAGTTCCGTCATTTTCTACCTTCAGGTCACCATTGTCTTCTATACTTATTAAAGTATGAAAATCAGTTTCTTCCAGTACTAATACTCCATCTTTAATTTCATAGGGTATTGAATCTACCTCTCCTTCAACATTTACTACTGTTTCAGTGAATGTAACTATACTTACATCTCCATCATTGATTGTGTATGTCTTTCCGACTAATAAATCAGATGTGAATGTAGGGGGTGGGGCTGTAGGATTATCATCTGTAAGTACCCAAACAGATTCTACTCCATCATTTTGTACATGTAGATCACCATTTTCATCTATGCTTATCAAGGTATGCAACTCATCACCATCTAGTACCAATACGCCATCTTCATTAATGACATATGATAGTGTTTCTAATGTTTCTCCGTCTTCTTCAATAGTTACATCTGTTTCGGTGAATGTAACAGTAGTTACAACCCCTTCATCAGTTTCTGTATATGTTTTTCCAACTAAGAGATCAGATGTAAATTTAGGATCTGAAGTTGTTGGGTTATCTACTATATCATCTACTATATCATTTATAACACTATCTGAGCTACTACAAGCTACTAAAAATAGTATCGCTATAAATGGGGTAATCATTCTTATTAACTTTTTCATAATATCCTCCTTAAATAAAGATATTTTTCTTTAAAAAATCAGATGACTTACTTGCCACCACCTAAAAGTAGGATTGGCTTGAAATATATAAGCCAACCGTGTCTAACTAGGTAACCTGACTATCTCTGAGAGACTCTAGGTTTTCCGTCGCTTTCTTGCGAAAGGTTTGGCATTTTCTAATTGATATAGAAGTGAATACAGATTAAAATATCTATATTCACTTATCCACATAATATAAGTATATATATTAAAATAACTTTAAATTAATTAAATATATTTTATTTAGATAGGATTTTAAAACCTTATAATCTAACATATTTTATAACGTTAGTCGCTGTAGCGATATGTAGAGACCCATTTTTTCAACCCTCATATAGAAAACGTTATAAAATGTTCTATATAGGCATATTTTATAAGGAAAAGCTACTAGGTTAACATAACGCTTATTCTATCAAAAGTTTGAAAGATATTTCAGAAGGAATTTAAGAGTTCTGTTACAGAAAAAACAGATGTTAGCATAAAATATACAAAGCAAGTTCATCACTCAAAAAGAAATTATCATTGTAATAGTGTGTTTCAATGGAAAGAAGTTTCTTTTCTTCACAAAGAATATTGGCTTTTTTGATCATATTTGGGGAGAGAGAAGACTTTTCAATTCCGATGATACTACGTAATCCCAAAAAGATCTTTTCAGTCAGTAACTCTTCTGTACTGAGGGGTTCCTCTCTAATAAGTAGTGGATCATCAATATAGGCTTCTATGTCAGTTTGAGGATAAAAACGTTTGTTTTTTAGAAAACCAACGGCTCCTGCTCCTGCACCTATGTAGTTCTTAATCTCCCAGTATCCTTTGTTGTGTTTGCTTTGGTAGGTTCCGTAATTTGAGATCTCATAAGCTTTGAATCCTCGTTTTTCTATTTCGTTGGAGACAAAAAAAGCCAAATCTTCATTTTCCTGTTTTACTTCTGGTGTGGCAGTAAATTTAGTACCGTCTTCAATGGTCAGTTCATAAGCAGAAATGTGATCTATAGGTAAAGAAAAAGCCTTTTCTATATCGTTTAAAAGTAGGGCTTTGTTGTCTCCTTTATAATTATAGATCAAATCTAAAGAGAGATGTGTAAACCCAAGTGACTTTGCATGAAGTATGGCATCTTTCGCCTGCTGTGGGTTGTGTGCTCTATTGAGTGCTTTGAGTTTGTCAACATTGAAACTCTGTACACCAAAACTGACACGGTTCACACCCAGCTTTCTCATTCCTGTCAGCCACTCTTTTGTCGCAGAGTTTGGGTTTGCTTCGGTGGTGATCTCTGCACCTTTTTGTAAATACGGTTTCAAGAGTGCAAAGATTGGGGCATAAAGTTCCGGTGCAACAGTGGAAGGTGTGCCTCCCCCGATAAAAAGTGTTTCTATACTGTTATTTTTTGCAGCAAAACGTTCAAGTTCAAAGGAGAGTTGTTTGTAAAGTGCTTTCATGTAGTTATCACGTGTATCAAATTTGTCAACATAGGTATTGAAGCTGCAATAATGACATTTTGAATCGCAATAGGGGATGTGAATATAGACTAACACATTAAACGCCTTATAATTGTATTTTTGATAAAATCATATCAGAAAAGAAGCAACTTCTGTTGAAGCGCTTTATTTGAAATTTAATATAAGAATTGACATTATGCAAAGACAAAAGACATATCGTCCAAATGTCGCAGCTGTCATACTTTCTTCCAAATATCCTGATAAGTGTGAGTTTTTTGTCGCACACCGAAGTGATATAAAAAATGCATGGCAATTCCCTCAAGGTGGGATAGATGAGGGTGAAACACCCCGAGAAGCTTTAAAAAGAGAATTGTTAGAAGAAATAGGCTGTGATAAAGTTGAGGTTTTAGGAGAATTTCCTGAATGGATCTCGTATGATTTTCCAAAAGTCTCGCGAGGTAAAACGTATCCTTTTGATGGACAGACCCAAAAATACTTTTTGGTACGTCTTAAAGATGGGGCAGAGATAAATTTAGAGGCATATCATATTCCAGAGTTTGAAGAGTATGAGTTTGTTGAGTATGAAGATTTATTTAGAAAAGTAACCTATTTTAAACGAAAAGTATATCGTAGGGTAATTGATTATTTTATAAAAGAAGGTCTAATATAGATGTTAGTTGTACACAAGTATGGCGGTACAAGTGTTGGTGATGTAGAGCGAATAGAAAACGTGACCAACCGTGTGGCAAAAGCGAGAGAAGCAGGAGATGATATTGTTGTTGTTGTCTCGGCGATGAGTGGTGAAACAAATAAACTCATAGGGTTTGCAGAACATTTCACCAAAGAACCTGCAAAAAAAGAGATGGATATGCTACTCTCTTCAGGCGAAAGAGTGACGGCTGCATTATTATCTATTGCTCTGCAAGCTAGAGGGTATGATGCTGTAGCGATGACAGGACGAGGGGCAGGTATTGTGACGACTGATACACATACGTATGCACGTATTAAGTCTATTGATCCTGCTTCAATAAAGAATGCGATCAAAGCAGGTAATATTGTTATAGTAGCAGGATTCCAAGGTGTCAACAAAGATGGTTCAGTTACAACATTGGGACGCGGAGGATCAGACCTTTCTGCAGTAGCTTTGGCTGCTGCGATCAATGCAGATCAATGTGAAATATATTCAGATGTTGATGGTATTTACACCACTGACCCACGTGTAGAACCTAATGCAAAGAAACTTGACAGTATCTCTTATGATGAAATGTTGGAATTGTCGTCTTTGGGTGCAAAGGTATTGCAGAGTCGTTCTGTTGAATTGGCAAAAAAATTGAATGTTAAACTCTATGCAAAAAGTAGTTTTTCGGATAATGTAGGTACGCTTATTACAAAGGAGAGCGATAATATGGAAGAAGTTTTAGTATCGGGTGTAGTCCTTGACAAAAACCAGGCAAGAGTCACACTCAGAGGTGTCTCAGACAGACCTGGTATTGCAGCAGAGATCTTTACAATGTTGGCGGAAGCGAATATCAATGTCGATATGATCATCCAAAATATGGGTACGGACGGTTCAACAAACCTTGGTTTTACAGTAGCACATTCTGAACATGAAAATGCAAAAAAATTGATGGCAAGCTTTGATCATGACATCGAAGGTATGGACTTTGATGAGCATGTTTGTAAAGTGTCTGTTGTGGGTGTGGGGATGAAGTCTCACTCAGGTGTGGCAGCGACAGCTTTTACCGTACTTGCTGATTCCAATATCAACATACAAATGATCTCAACTTCTGAGATAAAAGTCTCTATGGTCATAGATGAAAAGTATGGAGAACTTGCTATACGATCACTCCATGAAGCTTATGAGTTAGATAAATAATATTATGCAGCAATTGCTTAAATGGACACTCGAAACAATACGTGAAGATGAGTCCTGCTTCTCCTGGATGGAAGAGTACCGGTATGAGTGGGCACCTTTGGTTAAAAGTGCTGTTGATCAGATCCTTGAGGGGAAAACGGTACTGATCTTAACGGATCCATCACATGAATGGTTCTCTAAATATATTGTGAGCACTATCAATGATCTAAATAAAAACAGACCGCTGCTTCCTGCCTACTCTTTACGCAGCTGTTTCCCTGATCTCCAAGGCATGAAATCGACACAGGATATACAACTTCTTGAAGATATGCTTGAGATCTCTTACCCTAACGGATATTTTATTTGGTATATTGGCAAAGGTGATCATAGTTGTACCAAACTTGTGTATAGAAATGAAAATAGTTTTTTATGGATCATGGATGAAGAGGTACAGGATAGTTTTGCGTTTCGAAGTGCAGACCCTTTACTTGATATAAAACTGTTACAGTTATACAAGCTTTTTGATGCTACACTTTCTGCCGCACTCTTTGGGGATCTAGACTTAGAATCATGACACTCACATCTCAGGTTCTCATTACATCACAGCTTGAAAATACTCTTTTAGAGCTTGAAACTCTGCGTAAAGATGAACAGATTATAGAGATATACTCTAAGAGCTTTGCAACAAAATTGATGCAAGGTAAGGAAGAAGAATTGAGTAATCCTAAAGTTCATAGAATTGCAGGAGAAAAACAATCATTTACACTTGCTGATGCAAAAGTAGTTATATCTAAAGCTTACCTGGCAAGTGAAGAAAAAATGGTTATTATTTTGGTAGCTGATCATTTTTCAACGTATGTACAAAATTCACTTTTGAAAGTGATAGAAGAACCACCTAAAAATAAAATATTTATTTTTTTAACGGAGAGTAAATCTGCAATATTACCTACCATTAAATCACGTTTGCCTATTTCTATATTGAGTGAAGTGAAAGAAGAAAAAGAATTGGGTTTAGACATGAAGTACTTGTCTTTGGAGAGTGTGTATGAATTTACCCAAATACATGAACGTACGGATGCAAAGGCTATGAAATTACTGATAGAAGAGATATCTAAAGAAGCAATCCGTTCAGAAGGTTATGACTTGGATGAAAAAACGCTTTCTTTGTTTTCAAATACGTTTATTGCCTTAGATGTAGGGTCACCACCTTCGTTTGTTTTAAATACCCTACTCTTAAAACTGTTGGCACGCAAAAAACGATAAAGTTAAAAACGGTAAAATAGCATATGAATATGTATAAACTCGGAAACATGGCCGATAAAAAAGAAGTCCTCAAAGCACTTGATGTAGAGAGTGGCGGTGTGAGTATTATGGCAAAGAAGATGGAACTGCTTTATTTCTTCATTAAAGACCTTAAAACACCTGCAGCGAATATACTGAAACAAGATGCTTTAAGTATCGGTGCAGAGCTTGCAGTACCTGGCGGTGTCATACTCTGCGAAAAACCTACTTATGACTGTATACTCATTGGTACACGTAAACACATGGAAGTGCTTTCTAAAAAAGAGTTGGCGCAACCTTTTGGACTTAAAAGCGTTGCTGCCCAGTTAAAAAAACTTCTCTCTACAAAAACATATCCTACCCAAATCATGGGTGTGATAAATGCCAATGATGACAGTTTTTTTGAAGGCAGCAGGTTTATAGCCAAAGATGCCATCAGTCAAATAAAAAAGATGATAGATGAGGGTGCAAAACTCATAGATATCGGTGCAGTATCATCTCGTCCGGGAGCTGATATGGTCAGTGCAGAAGAAGAGTTGGGACGTATCAAGCCTATTTGTGACATTATCGTCTCTGAAAAGCTGTATGAGCAAGTGACATTTTCTATAGACAGCTATACGCCTTTAGTTGTGGAGTATGCATTGAGATCCGGGTTTACCTTGATCAATGATATCACAGGGGCAAGTGATGAATCCCTTATCAAACTGGCGCTGAAGTATGAAGCAAAACTTTGTATTATGCATATGCAAGGCACACCGCAAACAATGCAGAAAGATCCACATTATGATGATGTCATGGTTGCAGTGAGTGATTTTTTTGAAGAACGTATCGCCAAATGTGAAGCGCTAGGTCTGAGTAGAGAAAACATTATTCTAGATGTAGGCATAGGTTTTGGTAAAACATTGGAACATAATATTACGCTCATTAAAAATATGGCTCATTTTAAAGTGTTTGGTTGCGAAGTACTGGTAGGTGCGAGTAGAAAATCTATGATAGATAAAATTATATCGTCCAAGACGGAAGAGCGTCTCCCCGGAACATTGACAATCCATTTAAAAGCTGTAGAAAATGGAGCTAACATTATTCGTTGTCATGATGTAGCTGAACATACGCAGGCACTTAAAGTCTTGAATGCATTACGTTAAAAGAGTGATGCGATTTATCTTTTTT
>QMKT01000010.1 GCA_003646505.1 Campylobacterota bacterium | reverse complement strand
CCCTGGTGCAGATGCAAGTACTGTAGAGACAAAAGTTACAGACAAGCTTGAAGAAGCCGTGAGTGGGATAGATGGCATCGATAAACTCATGTCTACAAGTTATGAAGGTTTTTCTGTAGTCACGGTACAGTTTGAGCTCTTTAAAGATTTAGATGAAGCAACCAATGATGTAAGAGACAAGATAGGTTCTCTCGTTCTGCCTCGCGCAGTAGAAAAACCCATTGTTAAGAAACTAGGAACTGGTGGTGGTGTTATAAATATTTTTATAGCCACTAAAACGGGTGATACCATCAAACTCATGAGACTCTCTGATGAGAAGATAAAACCTAAACTTCAAAGAATTAAAGGTGTGGGGGAGATCAATATTGTTGGGTATCAAGACAGAGAGATTCGTATTTTTGCAGACCCATTTTTACTTAATAAATATGGACTCACTACATTTGATTTACAACAGATCATAGCTTCTCAAAACGTCAAACAAGGTGCAGGTAAACTGATAAATGACAATCAAGAGATTATCTTAAAAGCGAAATCAGACGCATCATCCGTAGTTGAGCTTGAAAATATACTCATAAAGCCCGGTGTAAAACTCAAAGACATCGCTACTGTTAAAGATGGACTCAGTGATGCTACAAGTTTTTCATCTTATAACGGACATCAAGGTGTGATGCTTGAAGTTAAAAAAATATCAGGTGAAAATGTTTTAAATATCATTAAAGCAGTAAAAGAAATCATGCCTAGACTTACACAAATAGCTGGTGATGATTATGATATGCAACTGCTTCAAGATCAGTCAGATAAGATTATGGTTAACATTAACAATGTGACCTTTGACCTTATTTATGGGGCTATTTTAGCCATTATTATTGTCTTTTTCTTTTTGAGAAACTTTACTGCTACACTTGTATCTGCTTTGGCTATTCCCACTTCTATTATCGGTACTTTTGCTATTATTCACTGGATGGGGTATGATCTTAATAAGCTGACATTGATAGGGCTAACACTTGCCATTGGTATATTTATAGATGATGCCATTGTGGTGATTGAAAATATCACAAAGAAAATGGAAGAGGATTTGGGTGCTTTTGAAGCTTCTTATGAAGGCATCAAAGAAGTGGCTTTTTCCATACTTGCCATCTCTTCTGTCCTTTTGGCAGTTTTTATTCCCGTAGCATTTATGGATGGTATTGTAGGGATGTTTTTTAACTCCTTTGCCATGACTGTAGCTGCAGGGATCGTTATCTCATATTTTGTTGCGGTGATGTTCATACCTACTGTTGGGGCAAGGGTGTTAAATGCCAAACAAAGTAAATTATACTACTTTACAGAACCATTTTTTGTAGGTATAGATAAAGCCTATGTCTGGATGCTCAAACCACTCATAAGATTTAAGACCCTCACCATATTGGCTACTGTTGGACTGCTTGTTGCATCGTTCTCACTAAAGGTAGGTATGGAGTTTCTCCCTATGGAAGATAACAGTGAATTTCAAGTGTTCATTAAGGCACCGGTAGGTACAAATATAGCCAACATGAGAAAAACTGTTAACCCACTACTTAAACAAATAGAAGATGATGCACTTGTAGAGTATTCTGTTTTGTCCATAGGTTATAACGCTGCAAATGAAATACATAAAGCTAAGATCTATGCAAAACTTAAACCTGTAGCCCAAAGAAAAGGTGTATCACAAGAGCAAATAGTACAGAAATATAGAGATGTCTTCAAATCAGTCAAGGGCTTGGTCATTACTGTTGAAGACTTACCTCCATTTGATACTGGTGCAAGTAATGCACCTGTACAGATAGTTGTTACTGGGGATGATTTAGAAGTTTTGGAAAAAACAACCTCTAAACTCATGGCATTTCTCGAAAATACTAAGGGTGCAGTCAGTATAGATAGAGATTATGAAAGTGGAAAACCTGAAATACAGATAAACATCATAAGACAAAATGCTCAGATAGCAGGAGTCAGTGCCAACGACATTGCTGCAATGCTTGGAAGTGCTTATTCAAGTGATATTCCTATTTCATTTTATGAAGAAAAAGGAAGACAGTTTGATATTACCTTGAGGTTTGACGACAAATATAGACAATCCATTGAAGATATAAAAAGACTGCAGGTACGAAGCGCTAATGGTCAATTTGTCTCGCTAGAAGGTCTAGTTAGATTTGAAGAGACGACAAGTATCGCATCCATTAACCGTTTTGACAGAGAAAGAAAAGTGATGGTTACCTCAGGTATCTTTGGTGAGAGTTTAAATGTTGTCATGGTAAAGATAGAAGAAGAGATGAAAGAACTTTTACCAGAAGGGTATAACTATAGATTTACAGGTGATGTTGAAAATATGCAAGACACCAATGCTGCTTTTGCTGGAGCGATCATCTTAGCAGTCATTCTTATCTACTTAATTTTAGCGGCACTCTATGAGTCACTTATACAACCGTTCATCATCATGGTATCTATGCCTCTATCGTTTACTGGTGTGATGGTTGCACTCTACCTTACGGGTAACAATTTTAGTCTGTTTGTAATGATAGGTATCATACTCTTACTGGGTATGGTAGGAAAAAATGCCATCTTGGTAGTAGACTTTGCCAATGAAGCAGTCAAAAAAGGTAAAAGCGTAGATGATGCCTTACTGGAAGCTGGAGAAAAAAGACTAAGACCCATCCTTATGACAACATTTGCCATGATCGGTGCCATGTTACCATTAGCCTTTGGAGGTGGAGCAGGGTCTGAGTCAAATGCACCCATGGCACTAGCCATCATAGGTGGTCTGGTAAGCTCAACTATACTTACACTCTTAGTTGTACCTGCCATCTATAAATTTATGTACCCTCTAGACAGATGGTTGAGAAGTTTTTATGAGAAAGGTGAGGTAAAGTAATATGGAAAATTATTTTGACAAAGAGTTTGAACTAAGATATTTTGAAATGAATAAATCAGGTGAAGCTTCACCTATAACCATGTTGACATTGCTTCAGGAGACAGCTGCTGATCATTGTTATTCTGCTGGGCATAGTCTATTTTCTTTGATGTCAGAGAATCTTGGCTGGGTATTACTCTCTGGTGTGATGCAGATGGATCGATATCCTAAGTATAAAGAGAAAATCATAATCAGAACGTGGATATCAAAGTATCATGCTATTAGAGGATTTAGGGAAAATATTATTTATGATGAAAACTATAATGTCATAGGAAGAGCCAAAGGTTTGTGGGTCTTTTATGATATAGAGAAGAGAAGACCTACTAAAATACATAAGTATTTTAAAGAAAAATGGTTATCCTCAGAAGAGGTATGTATAGAACACACTATTACAAATAAAATAGAAGCCATCAACTCTGCTGAATCTATGATAGAGTTCAAGGTCAATATGTATGATATGGATACCAATAAACATGTAAATAATATTAGATATTTACAATGGCTGATGGAATCAATTCCGGAAGATATCATAGACAATTATTATCTATATTCCATTGATGGACGTTTTATTTCAGAAGCTCAGTATGGTGATGTGATCGTATCTTTAACCAAAAGAGATAGTGAGGAGAATTCGTTTGTCCATACCATACATGTTAAAGGCGAAGAGAAAGTATGTGCAACAGGTAAGACAGTATGGAGAAAAATAGATACATAATGTCATGTAGTAAGTTATATGGCACAAGAAGAAAATACTCTCATCTCAAAACAAGAGAATTTTAGCTCGTTCCAGTATTCTAGGAAAACATAGTGCAACTTTTACATCACTTATACACTTTATTTCTGATACTTTAGATTAGATACACATCGCTTGTTTTATCTTCTCCTGATTCAATTTTTTAATCAGTTTTGTTGAGAGTTCAGCATAACGCTCTTCATCAAGGTGTAAACTTTCCTGTATCTCTTTTTGAGGTATTTCTTCTGCCCATGATTTCAAAAGTTTTAACTCTTTCTTTGTAAGCTTCAATTTAAGTACTTCAAGCAGTTCATCAGAATCTTTAAGAGGATTTACCAGCTTTTTAATGTGTTTTTCTATTTCTTGGTTCAATGTTGACAATGTATTTCCTATTTATTTAATTTAATAGCGACAAGTCGCGTGAGCTTTCTGCTGAAGAAAACTGCGTTAGCATAGCAAAGATGGGTTTTACCCATTTTGCGTACTCAGTATAAGTAGGTACCCGATTCCTGCAAGAAGAATGGTACCAAAAAGGTTAAGTGCCATATTGGCAAAGGCATGTATGTAATGTCCTGATTGAAGTAAGAAGAAACTCTCTATGGCGAAAGTAGAGTAGGTTGTAAGTGCTCCTAGTATTCCTGTCACTAAAAACGTTTTTAGCTGAGGAGAAAGAGAAGTATTAAGGTGAAAATAGGCGAACAGCATTCCTATAAGAAGAGACCCTATAAGATTGACAACGAGTGTACCAAACGGTAGTGCATGAACAATGTGTTTATTTGTAAAGCCATTGATAAGCAGTCTAAGTGTTGCCCCTATGGCACCACCGCTAGCGACTGCGATGATTGTTGTTAAACTCGTCATCTATAACCTTTTGCATATTGTCTCTAAGAGTGGTGTACCAGTCTTTATTAGCGGTATTTACATCAATAGTATCTAAAAAATGATAGTGTACTATAGCAGAATGTGCAGTTCTATTATGTTCGTTTAGCAGCTTTTTACTTCCGGTGATAACAATGGGTTGGATTTTAAGTCCTAACTTTTCAGCGATCAGTTTTGTTCCACCCTTAAATGGAAGTAACTCTTGCCCATCTGTTCTTGTTCCCTCTGGAAATATAGCAACTGGACGTTTATAGACATCCCTAGACTCTTCAATATCAGAGATAAATTTACGTAAAGAAGACTTCCCCCCTCTGTCAATGGAAATTTGTTCTGCATGGACTAGAAGATTACCAAACCAGAAAGTATCAAAAAGTTCTTTTTTTGCTGCCCAACGTACATGATTATTTTGTACTGCTTCAAGTCCTATAATATCTACGATGCCTTGATGATTCATCACATACATATCGGCATTTTTATTCATTTTTCCTTTTTTTAAAGCAATTCCACCCATCATCCAAAGTGTCAAAGAATTAATATGATGTACAATCGTACTTTTATATTTTCCAAAGAGCATTAATGCCGGTATCATAAGTACAGCGGTATTAAATGAGATGATAAATGCACCCCAGTAAAATCTAATTGTTGCAAAGATCTTCATTTTTTATCCATCCTATGATTCCTTCTTTGTATTCAACTTTTTGAAAGCCTTCGCGTTCACCCAATAACATTGTGTCCAACTTTTGATCTATCTTGGTACTTATAGTACTTGTTTGAGTTGGTAAAATGTACAAAGAAGCCCCTTGATTTACACATATCTTTTTATGTGGTATGTAAAAGGTTAAGAGGGTGATAAGTGACACCACAGCAAAGACGAGATAAAAGAAATCTCTTTTAAACAAAAATGTGATGAAAAAGAAAGCGAAGAGAAACATAAACGTATATCTCTTCAGTTTTTCAAAATTATCTTCTTTAGGGTTGAGATCAGATTGTGTTACCACGGAGGCATCTACAACTACTACAGGTACTTCCAAGAATACATATTGTTTTTTGATCGTGTTAAAATAAGTGAATTTAAGCGATTTTTGCTCAACAGGAAGAACCACATAAAATTCTGCTTCCACCTTGGCAAACTCACGATTTAAGGACTCTATGTCAGATTCAGATACATTGTTGAGATACATATCTTCAATGTTTGCCTCAAAGGCTTCTATAGAGAGAGTGACAATATGGTTCTTTTCATCATAGTTGGACACTTGAGAATTTTTGATCTTCATATCTGCAGCGAGTACATGGCAGAAGTCTTCTCTTTTCTTTAATTTTTTGATGCCAATGCGTTGAGAGGAGAAGGTCTCTTCCGTGGTCTCAGAGGAAATATGAAGGGCAGGGATACGCACATCAAGTGTTTCTGCCTGAAAGTAAAAGGTATAAAAACTATCATCACCATTACGTACGATCAGGGGTTCATCAAATATTGGATGGATATTGCTGGACCTGTCGAAGGTAAATTGATTGTTGCTGTTGCCTTTTTCACCTATCCCTATGATCGTGACAGGAAAAAGTTGATTTTCATACACTGTTTTAGGCATATAGCTGTATTTAAATTCACTCTGTGCACTCAATTGTACTGTGTAAGCCAGTATGAATCCAATAAGGAGCCAGACAGAGCGAAAATGTTTCATTAGACCTCAAAACCTTTAAGCATACGTAGACCATCTTCACTTCCAAGTATGGCTTCTAACGCACGCTCAGGGTGAGGCATAAGACCAAATACATTTTTACTCTCATTACAAACACCGGCAATGGAAGTGACAGAGCCATTCACAACAACAGGCGCTCCCTTTTCATCAGAATAACGAAGAAGTATTTGACCATTTGTTTCAAGTTTCTCAAACCCTGCATCATCAATGTAGTAGTTTCCGTCTGCATGAGCAATAGGGATATTAAGTACTTCACCTGTTTCACATTTGTTTAAAAAAGCATTGTCATTGTTGATCACACAAAGATTTTGATGTTTTGAGATGAAGTGCAGGTCATTGTTACGCTTTAATGCCCCAGGAAGAAGTCCTGCTTCTGTAAGTATCTGAAAACCATTACAAATACCAAGCACTCTACCACCATCATTTGCAAAAGATATGACCGCTTTCATGACAGGTGAAAATCTTGCAATAGACCCAGAACGTAAGTAGTCTCCATATGAAAAACCTCCCGGTACCACTACAAGATCAATACCCTCAGGTAAAGTCTCATTTTCATGCCATACAAGCTCAGTAGCATGTCCTATTTTTTCAAAGGCATATTGGGTATCAAACTCACAGTTTGTTCCCGGGAATCTTAATACTGCTACCTTCATATTAGTTGATCTCTACTGTATAGTCTTCAATAACTGTATTGGCAAGAAGTGTTTCACACATCTCTTTGACTTCAGCTTCAGCTTTTGCTCTGTCATCCGTTTCAAGCTTCAGAATGATCTGTTTACCTATACGTACATCCTCAACTCCCGGAAAACCTAGAGAGTCAAGTGCATGATGTGCTGCTTTTCCCTGTGGGTCAAGAACACCCTCTTTTAAAAATACGTTTACTACTGCTTGCATAAAATTTTCTCCTAAAATTTAATATAACGCTTACGCTAAGTATTTCTCAGCGAAAAGCACATCGTACTTGTACGATTTTAAATAACATTTATGTTATTTATCTCTGTTTTTAATTCTATCAAGTACCATTTTGTAGGCTTCAGTAAGTCCACCAAGCCCTTGTCTAAATCTATCTTTGTCTAGCTTTTCATCTGTTTTGGCATCCCAGAGTCTAAAGTTGTCTGGACTTAGCTCATCGATCAAAATAATGTTATCATCACTATCTCTACCAAATTCCAATTTGAAATCTACCACTTTAATATCTAGCTTGGCATAGAACTCTGAAAGGATCGTATTGATTCTTCTTGCCATGTATCTGATGTAGTCAAGTTCAGAAGTGTCTTTCACAAGATCAAGGAGAAGACAATGCTGATCGTTGAGTTTTGGATCACCCAACTCATCATTTTTATAGTCAAACTCTACCAAAGTAAAAGGAAGTACGGTTTTATCTGCTATACCAAGGTTTTTACTCAAAGAACCTGTCGCAATGTTTCTTACGATCACTTCAATATAGATCACTTCTGCTTTTTTATGAAGCATATTGTTGGCGTCTATCATCTCAACAAAGTGTGTGGCTATACCTTTCTCATTTAAATATTTAAAAAGTTCGGTAGATATCTCGTTATTAAGTGCACCTTTGCCTACTTCACTTGATTTCTTTTCACCATTAAATGCAGTGAGGTCATCTTTGAATTCAGAAATATAAAGATCAGGATATTCCGTTGACCAGATTTTTTTTGCTTTTCCTTCGTAGATCAGTGTTTGTTTGACCAGTGTATCATGCAGCATTATTTTTTTCCTTTGTTTGTGATGATAAGTGCTTTTAAAATGTCTACAGCAGATTTTAGCTGTGCATCTTTATAAATTTGTTCTTCAGTGATGATAGTGTCATCAACGATAGTTCCATTACTGTCCATAGTGAGATTACCTTCATTGGATTTTGTTTTGTTAACGTCGATCTTTGCCAATTCACCTTCAAGGTGTTTTTTAAGATCTCTTTCTTTTAGTAAAACAGGGTCATCAATATAATCTATTTTCCCAATATGCACAATAATGTCTGGTGTAACACCTACAGCTTGAATCGTACGTCCGCTTGGAAGATAATAGCGTGCTACCGTAAGTTTCAATGCTTCATTATCTATAGGCAGAACAACTTGTACAGAACCTTTACCAAAAGTTTTTTCACCCACAACAATGCTTCGGTTGAAGTCTTGGAGTGCTCCAGATACGATCTCAGAGGCAGATGCTGATCCACCATTCACCAATACAACAATGGGAGTGTCGGTATCAGTATTTTCTTTCTTGGCATAATGAGCCTCATTTTCTTTTTCGTTCTTGCCTTTTTGACTTACAATCGTACCCTCTTCAACAAATAGATCTACAACGCCAACAGCCTGGCCGAGTAATCCTCCAGGATTGTTTCGAAGGTCAAGGATCAATCCTTCAGTTGCATTGTTATCTTTCATGGCATTTTTGATCCCGTCTACTACTTTTTGGTCAAAAGAAGTGATATGAACATAAAGTAGTTTCTTTTCTATGGTCTTCACATAGACTGACTGTATTTTGATAATGTCTCTGACTATCTTGATCTCAAGGGGTTTAGGCTCTTTTTTTCGAATAATGGTCAGAACCAAAGAGGTTTTAGGTTTACCTCTCATCAACTTAACAGATTCATCAATATTCATTCCGATCGTAGCAATTTCATTGATCTTTAAAATGATATCACCCGCCTTTATACCTGCTTTAAATGCTGGAGTACCGTCTATAGGAGCGATGACTGTCAGGGCACCTTCTTTCATTCCGATAGAGATACCCAATCCGCCAAACTCACCTTTGGTTTGTACGGTGAGGTCTTTATAGTCTTTGGCATCCATAAAGGTAGAGTGTGCATCAAGGTTGACCATGAGGCCTTTGAGTGCTTTATCTATAAGGTCTGAAGTATTTATATCATCTACATAGTTACTCTCTATTACATTTAGAATCTCTGTAAACTTGAGGTATGCTTCCAGCTTTTCTTTTGCTGTAGAGGGTCTATATTTAGTAGTAGTATCTTTTGCCTGAGCAAATGATCCAAATATGTAGGCAACAGCAATCGTTGATGTCAGCCCGGCAAGTATAATTTTTTTACTTTTTTTTATCATAATATTCTTTCATTGGAATGGACATAGAATTAAGTTCATTATTTTATTTAAAAACATCTAAGAGGTTGCTTTTATGTGAACTGTAACTATAGCAAGAGAGGGTTAACCATTTTTCTGTTTAAGAAATTTTTTTATCAGGGTTTTCAGCTCTTTTTGTTTGTTTTTTGAATTTTCATTCGCATAGATCATATGTTCATACAGTCTGTCTATCTCAGCTATTAAAAGTTTTTGAGGGTAACTGTTGCTATAGCGCAGCAGATACTGATGAAGCGTCTCCTCATCACTTCTAAGATGATCTTCTTTTTTTAATCTTTTCAATAAGGGTTGCATGATCGCTAATGTTTCACTACTGTACTGTGGCCTCTTAAAATAAGCAATAATGATAAAGGTAAGTAAAACAAGGGCAATAAGACTCAGAACAAAGCTAACGATAAAGGCGGGGTTTTTTTTCGCATAGTCTAGGAGTTGAAGCTGTCTAATGTGCGAGTAATAGAGTATCCATGTTTCAACCTGATACTTCACATACATGAGATATAGATTGACCTCTTTATAGAGAGAGTTTGAAGTACTTTGCGCGCTTTGATTTGGATCGATGATCTCTCCGTTGCTTTCTACTTTGCTTGCTGTAGAAGTTGTTTCAAAACGTACCCAATGCTCATCAATGTAGAGTTCTGCCCATGCATGCGCATCTTCTTCTTTCACTGCCAGATAGTTTTTTAAACCATTGGCAGGATCAGCTTTATACCCCGTAACAATACGCGCAGGAATACCAGCCATACGTGCCATAGTAACAAAAGAAGAAGCAAAGTGTACACAGTACCCACGACGGGTATCAAAGAGAAAACTGTCAGTGGTATGGTTGATATCAAGTGCATCAGGTTTAAGTGTATAGGTGAGAGATCGCATCTTAAAAAAATGGGTGAGTGCCTTTGCTCTTTTTGGCATTGAGATATAGGCTTCTTCTATTTTCTGTGCCTCTTTATATGTTTGCGGATTTTGTTCACGGTCAAAAAAGGAAGATGCCTGTAGTGTTTTTTTATCTAAAATATCATGAAATCGTGGACTTAGTGAAGAGCTGGCTTCATAATGTATGGGCTCTTTGACAGGCTTTTTGACTGTAGTAATGAGATCACGGTCAAGTGTTGAACCTTTAACCATCCGTGATGGCATATCCAATGTATAGAGCCATAGTTTTTGTGTAGGGTAGAGGCTTATTTGGTATTTTATGGGCAAACCTGTGGTGGCATAAAAAGGTTTTGTTTCACGTTTGACATAGATAGGTAGTCCTTCCCAGTGGTCCTTTTTATCGGTATAAAGTATGCTACCTCTAAAATAAAGTGTATGTGAAGGGGGTATTTTATTTTCAAAACCAACTTCCATAACAATACGTTCTGATGGAACAAGCAGGGCTTTACTGTCAAGATACATCGTACCGTCGTGTCCCATACGTTTTATAGACTCACTTTTAAAACCGTAATTGGCATGTTCAAAAGAGATACGGGGAAAGAAAATAAAAAGTACAACCACCCATGGCAGAGAATACATAAACATGACCATACTTGAAGCAAAGCCATCTCTAACATTTCCTTCCATACGATGTGAAAGTATCATCCACAGTAAAAAGAAGAGCTCAAAAACAACATAAATAAGCATCAACATCCCATGATAGAAAAATAAAGAGAGCGCAAGAAACAAAAACGGAGAAATGAGCAGGTAAAAATTTATCTCACGGGTAAGTCTCTGCATGGCCACGACAATCATCAGGATGTAAACTAAAAGTTCAAGAAAGAGCTTTAAACGAGATAGACCTCTAAAAGAAAATGCCCCGTATAACGATAAATAAAGTGCAAGAACCCCCAGTATAAAAATAAAAAATATCCCTAACTTCTGTGTTGGTGTACGTTTGAATATAAGTATGGCTATCACTATCCCAACAAAGATGAGCATAGGGATCTTGAGAATGAGCAGCAGGGGCAAAAGTACTACAATATAAGTAAGGTCTAACAGTGCCAAAGGAGAGAATTTAATATCTTGCAAGTGTTTCAAGTATCTCATCGATGCTCTCCTTCTTTGAAGTAAGTTGTTTATGTGGCATTTGAATGGCAAAGGTCAAATGCCTTTTTTCGCACTCCAAAACCCATAAACAAAGCTGTGAAAGTCTGCTCTCTTTGTCTCCTGGCAAGGTATTATAGGTAAAGAGAAGGTTATGTATTTTTGTCTCTTTAGTGAAGACTTTTACGGACATTTCACCTTTGGCTACAGAAGCCCAGTGAATGTGTGATACCTTTTGAGAACCGTCATACTCACGTAATCCGTCAAACTCTTTTTCTTCACCGTAATGGGTCTCCTGCTCATGCAAGAAAGTATCTAATGATCTTCCTTTGGGTTCAGGGTAAGCGATGCCTTCATAGACTTCATCAATAGGCTTGGTCAAGCGTGCAGTTGAGAGAGGGTATTTACTCTCCAAATAACAGTTATCATAGGTAAAAGTACCGCGCTTATAGACAAGAAAAGGGAGTACTGCATTTTTTGAAGATTCACCTTTGATCTGAGTGAGAGTAACTTTGGCATCATTATTATCATGTAGGGTTATAGACCAGGAAGAGGTAGATGAAGTATTATTTATATTAAATAATATATTTGTCTCTTTTTGTGCAAAAATACGTCCTTGTATATTAAATTTTGCCTGAATGTTACCTAGGTTTAGTACTCCGATCGGACCTGCTGAAAATGCAAGGGAAAACACAAAAAAGAATGTAATATAAACAAGGTTGAAATCATGCATATAGGCTTCCATAAAAAGTCCAAAAAGCATAATAACCACGAGCAGACTAAAACGTGTGGCGTGCTGATTTATACTTCTATGTATCTGAATGAATTTTTGTAAAGATTTCATGGCTTATTCTAAGTGCGGTAGTGTTACCTTCTTTAAAATGCAAACGGTGGGCGCAGACTATGCCTGTGACCATCTGAACATCATCTGCTGTGGCATATACCCGTCCCTGTAACATGGCCCAGGATTTTACCATGGCAGTCAATGCCAGTGCTCCACGTGTAGAAAGGCCATATTCAAAAAGACCGCTTTCTCTCGTAAAAGCTATGATCTCTTGAAGAAAATCAAGCAGTGTGTCACTGAGTGTCACAGCTGAGGCTTTTTGCATAGTGGCTTCTATCTGTACTGTGCTGAGTAGGGTGTCTATTTTTTCAGAACTTTGTCTTGTATCTCCTGTTAAAACAGCTCTCTCTGAAGCTTTGTCGGGGTAACCAATGCCAAAGGAACACATAAAGCGGTCTAACTGTGAAGAAGGAAGCGGAAAGGTACCCACTTCTTCATGTGGATTTTGTGTTGCCATCACAAAAAAAGGTTTTTTGAGAGTATAAGCAGTTTTATCTATAGTAACAATGCCTTCTTCCATAGCCTGAAGCAGGGCGGACTGTGTTTTTGGCATGGAACGGTTGATCTCATCTGCAAGTAAAAAAGAAGTGAAAATCGGTCCTTTTTTAAAGATGAATTCACCTTCTTTTTGATTGTAGTAGTTCACTCCGAGTATGTCTGAAGGAAGCATGTCGGAAGTAAACTGTATACGGCCAAAATCCAGACCTAAAACCTGAGATAGATGTTTAGCAAGTGTCGTTTTTCCTACTCCTGGAATATCTTCCAAAAGCAGGTGACCTCCTGCAAAAAATGTTGCCAAAGACAAAGCAATCGGTTCTCTTTTACCAACCAAGTGGGCTTCTATAGCATCGATGATAGGTATAAATTCAGGAGAGATAGTATAATTCATAAGAGTATGTTATCGTAATTTCCATGTAATTTGTGTGTATTACTCTATATGATCTTCTCCATGTACCTCTTCTCTTATAATGGGTGCAGGTCTTTTTCTTACAGTCAGTTCAAAGGCATCAGGTCTTGCATAATGCCCAGCAGTATCGAGATTCCATTTTGATCCGCGTAGCATATGCAAGTCAATTTCTGCCATGAGTATGCCTTCTTTTGCATTGAGAGGACCGGCCAATACTTTACCGTTTGGGTCTACGATGAGACTGTTTCCTTTATTGATAAATTCACCCACATCTTTGTAGTAGGATTGAAGTTGTGGAAGTTTTTTCAATACATCTTCTTTTTTCAATACCATACAACATCCCGTTACAAAACAGCGTCCCTCTTTGGCTATATGTCTCATGGAGGCATTCCAAGTCTCACCCTCATCATAAGTAGGTGCCATATATAACTCTATCCCTTCAGCATACAGCGAGTAACGCACTAAAGGCATATAATTCTCCCAGCATATAAGCCCACCAAGTTTAGCCATGTCAGTATCGTAAACAGTCACGGTACTGGCATCTCCATATCCCCAGATCATACGTTCGGCTACAGTAGGGATGAGTTTTTGATGATGACCGAATATCTCTCCTTTTGGTGAAATGAAAAGAAGAGAGTTATTAATGCTTCCTCCGCTGGCCTGCGCATTTTTTTCATTAATACCTATAACCACATAGACGCCAGCTTCTTTTGCAGCCTCACACAAACGATCAGTCTGTTCACTGCCTATAACAACAGATTGTTCCAGTAACATGGCATAGAGATCCTGATTGAGTGCCATATCTCCTGGTGGGACATGCCATACCCAGTCAGGGTAGCCAGGAACAAAGGCTTCGGGAAAAACAACCAGTTCAGCACCTTTATTAGCCGCTTTTTTGATAAGTGAACAAGCTTTGTCTATCGTTGCATCCAAGTCCATAAAAACAGGTGTTGCCTGTATGGTAGCGATGTTAAATGTTTCTTTTTTCATAATATTCCCCTTTTTGATCAGTGAGATAATTTCATATATAAAGTATAGTGATGCTTTGTGTAAGGTGTATGTATTTAAGGTAAATATTTAGTGTATAAACTGCAAAAAGTGAATAATGAAAATCTTAGTACGATAGTCTATAATGTAACTATGATTTATTTTTTAAACTAAATAAACTTGACAAGAGGTGACTAAAGGTTGTATAATAATTCATATTTAAACAATTTTAAGGAGTTAATCTATGAATATATTAGAAAAATTAACAAACCAAATGCAGGGGACTATCGAGTCTGGGGTTTCACTTGCACTACATAATAAAAATCAGGAAGTAGATCCTATACACCTTGTATGGGCATTATTAACAAATTCCGGGTCAATTTTACATCAAGCACTCAATAAAATGAATGTAGATAAAGCAGCTATTGAGTTAGAAACAAAAAGCATAGCCAATAAATTACCAACAGTCTCTTCTGTAACAAAAGAGAACATTAAACTCTCTCAAAATCTTGTACGTACACTACAAAATGCTGAAGGCGTGATGACTGCTAATGGTGATCAGTATCTTGCAGTGGATGCGTGGCTTATGTCAAATGTTGGAGAAAGCTTCATACGTGATACGATGTCAAAATACCTTGATATCTCTGAATTTGAAAAGACTTTAGAGAGCATTCGCGGAGGAAAACAGATAGACTCACAATCTGGGGATGAAACTTTGGAAGCATTAGCGCAATATGCTGATGATCTGAACCAAAAAGCACTCGATGGTAAACTTGACCCCGTCATAGGGCGTGATGAAGAAGTGCAACGTATGATGCAAATACTCATTCGTAAGACAAAAAACAACCCAATTCTCATTGGTGAACCTGGTACTGGTAAAACAGCCATTGTTGAAGGCTTGGCACAACGCATTGTAAATAAAGAAGTACCACTTAGCTTACAGAACATGCGTGTGATGAGCTTAGATATGAACAGACTCATAGCTGGAGCTAAGTATAGAGGTGAGTTTGAAGACAGACTCAAATCTGTTATAGATGAAGTAAAAGAGTCAGCCAATGTCATTTTGTTCATTGATGAGATACATACTATAGTGGGTGCAGGAGCATCTGAAGGTGGAAATGATGCAGCAAACATTTTAAAACCGGCACTTGCTCGTGGTGAGTTACATACTATCGGGGCTACCACACTTAAAGAGTACAGAAAATACTTTGAAAAAGACACAGCACTACAAAGACGTTTTCAACCAGTTAAAGTAGATGAGCCTAGTATCAATGAAGCGTTACAGATACTTAGAGGTATCAAAGGTAAACTAGAAACACACCATAATGTAAATATAACCGATTCAGCTTTGATCGCAGCAGCTAGATTGTCTGATAGATATATTACTGATAGATTTTTGCCAGATAAAGCCATTGACCTCATTGATGAAGCAGCAGCTGAACTTAAAATGCAGATTGAGTCTGAGCCTAAAGACTTAGCAAAAGCAAAACGTGAGATCTCTACACTTCAGGTAGAAAAAGAAGCACTCAAAATGGAAGAGAGTGACAAAAACAGTTCTCGCCTTGTAGAGTTAGAGAAAGAACTTGCAGACCTTGAAGAACATAAGATGACACTGCAAAATCAGTTTGATAATGAGAAGCAGGTCTTTAATGACATTGCCGAAGTCAAAGTGAGTATGGATACACTTAAAACACATGCAGAGACACTCAAAAGAGAAGGCGAGTTTTCCAAAGTCGCTGAGATAGAACATGGACAGATACCAGGAGAACAACAAAAACTCACGGCGTTAGAGTCTAAATGGACACAGATGATGTCTGAAGGTACTTTGCTTAAAAACTCTGTAGATGAAGATATGATAGCAAGTATCGTCAGCCGTTGGACAGGTATCTCTGTTTCTAAAATGCTGCAAGGTGAAAAAGAGAAGATCCTTGCCATAGAAAGCATTCTCAAAGAAGAAGTAGTAGGGCAGGAAGAAGCACTCAAAGCTGTGGCTCGTGCCATTAAGCGTAACAAAGCAGGGCTCTCTGACTTGAATAGACCTATAGGAAGCTTTATGTTCCTTGGGCCAACGGGAGTAGGTAAAACACAAGTGGCAAAAACACTTGCAAAGTTCTTGTTTGACTCTGAGAAGTCACTCATCCGTATAGATATGTCTGAGTATATGGAGAAACATGCAGCCTCTCGTTTAGTCGGAGCGCCTCCGGGGTATGTTGGCTATGAAGAGGGTGGACAGCTTACTGAAGCAGTACGTCGTAAACCATACTCTGTTGTACTCTTTGATGAGATAGAAAAAGCACACCCTGATGTGTTCAATACACTTTTACAAGTACTTGATGATGGACGTTTAACAGATAACAAAGGGGTAACGGTAGACTTTAAAAATACCATCATCATTATGACATCTAACATTGCCTCAGATAAGATCATGACCATCACCGATAAAGAAGAGCGAAGAGAAGCCGTAAATGACGAACTTAAACGTAACTTCAAACCAGAGTTCCTTAATAGACTTGATGATCAGGTTATCTTTAACCCATTGGACCTAGAAGCGATTACGAGTATTGTAGATATCTTGTTCCAAGGTATCCAAGCTAAACTTGCAGAACGTGACATAAGTATCACGCTTACAGCAGCTGCAAAAGCATATGTTGCTGAAGCAGGATTTGACCCGGTCTATGGTGCACGTCCGTTAAAAAGAGCGCTATATGAGGTCGTTGAAGACAGACTTGCAGAGCTTATACTTGAAGACAAAGTGGTGGAAGGTTCTTCTGTCGCATTTGATGTTGTAAATGGTGAAATAGAAGTAAATATTTCCTAATTGACTTAGATAGTTTAAAAGCATCATTACCTTTGGTAGCTTTTAAACTTCTATATATACAATCATAATTTTTATTTATCACTAACAATTAACTTTATGCTAAACTATTTATTATAAAGGACAATTATGACAAAATTAATCAAAAAATCATGTTTACTTCTCACAGTATTACCTCTAGCACTATTTGCAACAGAGGTATCAGCCCCTACCAAAACAAAAGATTTGGCTATCTTCTATACTTCACCTGCAAATATTGAAGCCAAATACAACAAACTCGTAGATGAAAAACTTCAAGATATTGGTTTTAATTGCTTAGACCCACGCAAAAGAATCAATGATAAGTATAAAAAAAATTGGGGTTCTACCGAATTAGATGTACTTAGCTTTATGCCAATTGTAAATAATAGTACTATACTTCCACTTTTAAATATTGATCCCCGTATTGCTGGATTTTCACCATTTAACTTACTCATACATAAAAAACTTAATGAAAACGTAACACATGTCGGTCATTTAGCTCCTGAAGTTATGTTAGATATTCTAGGTATTGAAGATAATGAAGTCAGAAGAAAATTCTCTAATAGCTTTAAAGCCTTAGATTCTATGATAGCGCAAGAACTAGGTGTCAATGGTGAAACAGTACCCTATAAAAAACTTTCCGAAAACACAATGATTAATTTTGAGTATGAATTTGAAACACCTAAAGATATGGAAGATTTTATAGATGAATTTCAAATGAATTTTGAAATGACATTTACTGATAAAGGATATATGATTGCGGGATATCGTAATTTTATGAAAGCGGATGATGCTGAAAAAATCCTTTCTAGTTATGATGGATTTTGGACATATTCTCTCTGTCACATGGAATTATCTTATAAAATATTTGATACCAAAGGTGCTAGACCAGATATGGGACTTTTTGCTCCATGTAGTATGTTTATGTATATCAAAAAAGGAAGCAACAAAATAGTAGGTGGTATGCCAAGGTTTAAAAATTGGTCTGATCTTCTAGAAGTGGGAGATGAAAATAGATTAAAACTTATACAGAAATACGATATGGAAATACCAGAGGTACTTAAAGAATTTGGTATGAAACTTATACCAAATACCAACCCTCTATTGTCTCAAACAGCCAACTGAGATAAACAACTTTAGTATGATACCCTTTAACCATTTAGGTTGGATATTTAAAACCTTTGGACCTGTTATTTATCCTCAGTCTGTCCGAACTTCTCTTTGTAATGCTTTAAGCACTCTTTCACCTCATGCCACTGTTTTAGATGTTGGTGGGGGTACAGGAGTGATGTGTGAATTTGCTTATACATGTAGAGATGATCTTGATTTTACAGCAGTTGATCCTGCCGAAGGTATGCTTAAACATGCCAAAGCATATGTCAAGACACATAAGGCAAGTGCAGAAGAATTACCTTTTGAGGATAATAGTTTTGACATGATACTTATGGGTGAGGCTTTACATCACTTTAATGATATTGATCTGGCATTGAAGGAAACAGTACGTGTCCTAAAAAAAGAGGGTGGATTGTTTATTTATGATTTTAATGTCAACACATTTAAGGGTAAAAGTATCTGTACTATGGAGAAGTTACTGGGAGAACCCGGGAACTTTTTTGAACCATACGATTTACAAGAAAAACTTGAGAAGTATGGATTTAGAAGCACCATCACAAAACATGGATGGCGTTATACAGTTGATGCTTCATTAGCCTTGTAGTTTAGTAAGCTGCTGCTCTGTCTTTATTATCTTCATTATTACCGATCGCTGCACCTGCAATGGCTCCAACACCGGCTCCAATAATCGTAGCACCTGTATTACCACCTATAGCTTGACCAATGAGAGCACCAGTACCAGCACCGACAAGTGCACCTGTTTCCGCTTTGGTTGCACATCCTGTAAACATAATGAGAGCAGAACTTGCAACTGTCAGTAAAATTAATTTAATCGTTTTCATTTTATAATCTCCAATTTTTAAGTTTATACCTAATTATAACACAAATCTAAAAAACTGATACAAGCGTAATTATGGCAAAAACAACTACATTATTTAATGTATTTAGTTAAAAAAGCATTGAGCTGATTGGCAAAGGCA
Source organism: Campylobacterota bacterium (assembly GCA_003646505.1). Lineage (GTDB taxonomy): Bacteria > Campylobacterota > Campylobacteria > Campylobacterales > Sulfurovaceae > Sulfurovum. The sequence continues at coordinate 28 of QMKT01000010.1, read as the reverse complement.
TGGGCATCTTTTTGTCCAAATGCTTTTG
>QMKT01000009.1 GCA_003646505.1 Campylobacterota bacterium | reverse complement strand
CGCATAATAAGATAATCTAACTTAAACCCAAAGAAAACCTGCTATGATAATAGAAAATCACCAAAGGATTATTATGGCTTATAAAATAGAATTAGATAAAGATAAACTACAACAGGAATTGACTCCCGTGGAGTATAATGTCTGTTTAAACCACGGCACAGAAGCACCTTTTCAAAATGAATTTCATGATTCAAAAGCAGAAGGTACATACGCTTGTAAATGTTGTAACACTCCACTATTCACCTCAGAAGCTAAATTTGACTCAGGCACAGGGTGGCCAAGTTATTTTCAACCTATCACAGACGACTGCATTGAAGAAATAGTAGATGATACATTGGGAATGAGACGTGTAGAAGTACGCTGTGCAGCCTGCGGTTCCCACTTAGGACACGTATTTCCAGACGGACCGGCACCTACGTACCAGAGATATTGCATCAACTCTGCTTCATTAAACTTTACAGAGAAATAGCCGTAGCGTGGGTTTTCCAACCCACGAACAATTACTATGTAATTGATTTATTTTTTTAATTATATTCAAGTCGTGGGTTGGAAAACCCACGCTACAAACAAAAATATTATTTTTGCAGTTGTGCGGCAATACGCCCTGCAGCTTCATCCATCTCTACTTTTGTGTCAAACATAAAAGTATGTTTTTCTTCTTCACCAATATGTAAAAAAAGTCCGTAACCCACTATTTCCACTTTCCCTTTAGCCTCTACTTCTATCCATTCAAGACTCACCTGTGTTGTTTCGTCTTCATGTCCTGTTTTAACAACGGCGGCAGGATAGAGCTGCGTGATATCTTTTGTGTCAAATTGTTTATCTTCTATAGTAATAATCATAAAAGGATTATAGTATAATCAAATAAAAATAAATGGAGTGAACTATATGAGTTTAAATGCACAAATCAAAAGTGACATAAAAGACGCAATGCGCGCAAAAGAAACAGTAAAAAGAGACACACTTAGAAACATACAAGCAGCAGTAAAACAGATAGAAGTAGATGAACGCAGAGATGTAACCGATGCAGATCTTGAAGCAATTTTGATGAAATATCTCAAACAAAGAGAAGATGCAAAAGTGCAGTTCGCTGATGCAGGACGTAATGATCTCGTAGAAAAAGAAGATGCAGAGATAGCCATAGTCAAAGTCTATCTACCTGAACCTATGGATGATACAGAGTTAGAGTCAGTACTCAAGGAAGTAATAGCCTCTGTAGGTGCTGAAAGCATGAAAGACATGGGTAAAGTAATGGGTGGAGCAAAAGCAGCCATAGGAAGCCGTGCAGATGGTGGAAGAATCAATGTAATGGTGAAGAAACTATTATCATAAGCTAACGCTCTTTTGTCACTGAGCACTGTGTGTACCGATGTGGAGGCGTGCAAATTGCGAAGCAACACGCCGGAACATCGAAGTACACTTGCGAAGTGACGCTTTTTTGGTTTCATTTTTTCTAAAAAAAGGAAAGGGGAAATAACGCCACAGTTAAAGTGAAAGGGAATATGTAAAAGTAAAATACATTGTAGTATGCATTCCAACGCAGAGCATGGGAACGAGTTTCATCTCTAATTAAAAAGATTTAAACCCCATATTTAACGGCTTTTATAGCCGCAGTAATATCATCCTGTCTCATAAAATGCTCACCCACCAAAAATGCATCCGCACCAATCTTATTTAACTCAACAACAGTCTCATGATCATTTATCCCAGATTCAGCCACAATGATCTTACCATTAGGAATCAACGGGATCAATTTTTCACTCAAAGACATATCCATCTCAAATGTTTCAAGGTTACGGTGATTAATACCAATAATATCTGCACCCGCAAAAATAGTTTTCACCAAGTCCGTTTTGTTATGGACTTCAACCAATACATCCAAACCTAAATGTAAAGCATAATCATGTAACTCTTTGAGTTCTTTACGTGAAAGCGCCATAGCAATGAGCAAGATATAGTCTGCACCAAATACCAATGCTTCAAGTATTTGATATTTATCAACAATAAAATCTTTTCGAAGGAGAGGAATACTGACATAACGACGTACCATACCAAGGTACTCTTTATCCCCTTGAAAAAAATGTGGCTCTGTCAAGATAGAAAGTGAATCAGCTCCACCTTTTTCGTACGCTTGTGCGATTTCCATAGGGTCAAAATCTTCACGTATTACCCCTTTACTTGGACTTGCTTTTTTTACCTCAGCAATAATACGGTAAGGATTTTCTTTGGTTGAGCGTAATGCACTTTTAACATCTTTAGGTACAAAAGGGTTAAATGCAAGAGAACGTCCCAACCACTCCATAGGAAAATCTAATTTTCTTTGTTCTAGATCTGATTTTGTTTTTTTAATGATTTCATCTAATATTTGAGCCATATGTGTTCCATAGTGTTATAAATTTCGCGTATTATATCAAAATTAACTTCTCGAAGCCTCTTATTTTATTTACACTGCCGGATTGCATCCCAATGTTCACTGATCTCTGGTTCTTCAAGACCTTCTTCATCTACCACTCTCTTCATCAACTGATAGGCTTTTGTACAATCACGTTTTTTATAATAACCCCATGCCAAAGAGTCCAGATAATACGTATTATCTGGCTGTTGAACCAAGGCATCTTGTATGATCCTCATACCTTTCTTGATATCCACTTCTTTATCTATCAGTGTATAACCGTAATAATTCAAATAAATACTGTCATCATTCCCCAACTTGAAGGCTTGTTCAAAATAGGATATAACACTTTTGATCATATTCTTATCATTTTTATCTTTTGAATTTTCAAAAATAAGTACACCTTTCTCTGCGATCCACTTTGAATTATTATCTTCCTTATACAGTGTGTCCACCAATGCTAATGCTTTGGAGAAATATTTTTTTATCTTATAGAGTTCATAAAGTATATTATTTCGACTTTTATCTGTTTCTAAAAAAGTAATGGCTCCATCAATATCTCTTTTATACATATAGGCATCTATGATCTTTTCAAGATATTGTTCATTATTATCCTGACTATATAAGGCTTTATATATTTCTAAAATACCATCAATATCTTGTTCTTTTTGATAAAGTAAAAGCAATCTTAAATAGACATCTTTACTTGTAATATTCATACGACGGTGCGTCTCAAGCAATTGTATTGCCTTTTCACGTTCGTCTGTAAACTCATCCATGATCGCAGTCATACGTAACAAGACCTCTTCCCTTGGGACTGTTTCATATATCTTGCTTAAAAGTTCCAATGCACGCTTGAAATTTCCTGAATAAAGATATGAATTTGAAGCCAGATCCAGATCTACCGGGTCAGTAGATTGTTCAAGAAGATAAGCTGCTTCTATTCTTGCATTTTTAACTTGTCTTGCTGTCAGGTAAAGCGGTATAAGCAAACGTCGTACTTCAAGTTTGTTGGGATATTGTTTATCCCATAGCTTAAGACGCCCGATACTCTCCACGATATGTGCACGGCCTAACAGTGCAGCAGTGGCTTCTTTAAATAGGTAAATTTCTGAACCAGTATCATCAAAAAGCTTTTTATAGATTTGATAGCTGCTTTCATACGCTTTATACTCATCCGCTAAAATACCTCTGATGATCAGTTCATCTTCGCTTATGGTCATCAGTTCTTTAGCATAACCAGTAGATGTAGCAAAGCCTATTGTGATAAGCAGGGTGAAAACTATACGATTCCAGGACATTCTTTACGCACCTCTTCTTCATCATTTTTAAATTGTTCCCAAAAAGGAAACGTACGACACTGCAAAGGTCGTACAGGATAGATAGAACATTGTTTTTTAGACTCATTAAAAAATATACAGGCAAAATTATCAGGTGCAAGTTGTTTTTCTATTAGTGAATAACGATGTTTTACTTTTCGAAGATACATTGTAGCAAAATCTTCCACACTAAGGTTAACAAATGCTGCCATTTTTTCTATCTCCATATATTTTGCCCAGATATAACCACTCTCTCCTGTGCAACAATGCCCGCCACAGGCTTCACAGGCAGAAGGCGTAAATTTATAATCATATCCCTCTTGTTCCATTAATTCCATGGTTAGAAATCACCTTTTATACTATGTGTATTTGCTCTAATGAAAACATCTTTTGCTTTTTTTCTATAAACACTGTCATCATCAAAGACTACAAATGGTGGTAATATCTGTGTCATGGACTTTGATCCTACACGTGCAGCGATCATTACAAGCTTTGAATCTCTATCTATTTTAGAATGTACAAACTGTATCTTTTCTACATTTATACCACACAAAGTTAAATGGTAAACCAATAGGTCTATCTGTTTTGCATCATAACAAAAGATAAAATACCCTCGTGGTTTCAACAGCTTTTTCACTTTTGCTATAAAATTTTCTATAGGCAGATGATGTGCATATCTGGCAATATTAAGATGCGTATTTTCACTCTGTGTGACCCTTGAGTCATAAAATGGAGGATTTGAAATGATATAATCAAATTTCTCTTCGGTCTTAAATTCTGTAAAATCTACAATATGACTTTGCACGCTTAACTGATTGAGTGCATAATTATGCCTTGCATAATCCATCATCTTTTCCTGTTTATCAATGATACTCGTTTGTAGCGTAAAATCACGGCTCAATAAAAGAGATATTATTCCTACACCACACCCCACATCAAGCAGTGAACCTTTTGGCTTAAAAGTAGATATAAAATCATATAAAAAAATAGAGTCACTATTGTAACAGTAACCTGATGTTGGTTGATAAAGAAACATTTAGCCCTCCTATTTTAATGGATTTTACAATAATTTCAGTATAATTGCGATTATGAATAATGAAGAAATAGATCTATTAAATCCACCATCAACAAACTTTTCCATGATGGACTATGACTGTGCCTACATTCCTGGTAAATTAGTCCGTATGAATTACAAGTATGTAGCCCAGGCAAGTAAAAAGTTCGCTACTGCCGTTGTAGCAAGAGGATGGAGACGCTTTGGTAAATACTTTGTACATCCTATCTGTCATGGTTGCACTGAATGTAAAAGTGTCCGTATTGAAGTTAAAGACTTCACTTATAGTAAATCACAAAAAAAGTCCTTTAACCGTAACAGTGATACAGAGATCATCGTACAAAATCCCACAATGACGCAGGCACACCTTGATCTTTACAACAAATACCATGCACATAAAAATGAAACTGACGATTGGCAACATCGCAACATTTCACAAAGAGAATACCATGAAAACTTTGTAGACGGTGCCCATGATTTTGGGAAAGAAGTACTTTATATCATAGATGATAAGCTTGTAGGTGTAGATCTTATTGATATACTTGATGACGGGATCTCTTCCATCTATTTTTATTATGATCCGGACTATTCACGTCTTTCCTTGGGTACCTATTCTCTACTCTATCAAATACAACTTGCTCAAATACTTGAACTTCCATGGATCTATTTAGGCTACTGGGTAGAGGGGTGCAAGTCCTTTGCCTACAAAGAAAAGTTTCAACCGCAAGAGATACTTGAGGGGTTTCCTGCTGTCTCCAAAGAACCCTTATGGGAACTATGGGCAAACAAGAGATAACCCAACACCTTAGTCATTCTTTAATTTTCTTGCCCACTTAAAAAATAGTCTATCTGCAGACACCCGCTTGTTTACTTCTTTTTCATCTACAATATGTTGTGCTAACCACGCAGCCATCAATGGAGCAAAAACAAATCCTCTTCCTCCCAGTCCATTGAATACATACAGATTTTCAACATAAAGAAGTTCAGGCTTTGATCCTCTTAAAACCTTAGGGTAGTGCTCTAACATCATTGGCACATCTATCACTTTACCTACTAAAGGGAAATAGTCCTTAGACCCCGAACGCATCCCGCAATAAGTCTCTTTTAGTACAAAGTCACTGGTATCTACCATCTGTGAAGCACTCTCAAAAAGTCCCTTAAGCGGTTTACCCTCACAGGTTATACAAGGTTCTTTAGACTTCACGTGCGTGGCACCGATCTTAATAATACCATTGACATTGGCAGAGACTGAAATACTCTTATGCATACTCATCTTTAGATCTAAGGCACTTCTATAATCTCCACGAGAACCCCAAGTACCTCTGATACCCATATAACGCAAGTCTGCTAAATTACTTTCGTACCCAGTGGCCAATATTATATTTTTAGCACTATACTCACCTACTACCCAAACACCATTTTCTTTTTTAAGTTCTTCGACTTCATATTGCAGTATTTCAATTTCTTGCAGTAAGAACTCACACACTGCCATAGCATCACAATCTCCTGCTTCGGGAAAAAAGAAACTCTCAAAATTCGTATTTATGCCTTCTGCTTTGAGTTGTTGATTAGTATAATTTTCATACACATTGTCATTGTAGAGTTCATACTCAGAAAACTTCTGAGCATCCTCTTCATCTTTGGGTATACGAATAACCCCTGTTTGATGAAAATACTCTGGGCAGATAGAGAGGTAAAAATCTTTAGCAAAAGAGAAAGCTTCATTGGTAAGTTTTTGAAGGGGAGAACCTTTGCCTATTTTAGGAGAGACAAAAGCACCCGCAGCACCGGATCCTCCAAATGCAATGCCTTTTTTGTCAAATACTAATACTTTTTGATTTTGTTGTGTAAGTGTATACGCTGCAGTAGCACCTGCGATGCCTGCTCCAATGATGATAGTATCATAACATTTAGACATAACAGTATCTAAAAAGTATTCTGAGAATACATCACTACTTCTCCACTTATGACAGTATTTGATAAGCCACTATTCGATCCTGGATTATTTGCACAAGCAGTAAGGAAAAAACTCACCAAAAAGAGAAGTAACCTTTTCATCTTAAACAGTGATCTCTTTAATATCAGCAATATCTTTAAAGGTTTTATAGACAGATCCGATCATATGAAGTCTGTTTACCTTCAATGCTTCATCATCACTATTCACCATTACATCATCAAAATATCCATCGAGTTCACGCTTGAGTCCAAAGAGTGCTTCAAGTTCTGTTTTATAATCATAATAGTCTTGATTGATCACTTTTTCATAGGCATTATAGAGTGTGATTTCTGCATCTTCTTTAAACAACGCAGTATCTATACTCAAACTTGAATCCAGGTTTACATCTTTAGAGATGTTTGCTACACGCTTAAACGTAGAGAACTGTTCTTTAAATGTGTCATTGGAAACGATCTCATTCAGTGCTGCCACTTTTTTGGATATCTCATTGATATCTCTTTCTCCTGAAGCTAAAACCGAAGCAATCACTGATGGATTTGCATCAAGTGATTTATTGATACGCTCTATAATAAATTCAGAAAGTAGATTTATATCAAAATCATCGTAGTTCCCCTTAAGTAAGGTGATAATATCATCAATGTTAAAACTTAGATCAAATTCAGTCACGATACGAACAATACCATTTACCGCACGACGCAATGCAAACGGGTCTTTAGAACCAGTTGGTATCTTCCCTACAGAAAAAAGTCCAAAGAGTGTATCAAGTTTTGCAGACATAGCCACAATAGAAGAGAAAACAGAGCTTGGAAGTTCCGCACCCTCACCTACTGGCATATATTGTTCTTTTATGGCGTTATAAACCCGTTCTTCTTCTCCAAGTGCTTTGGCATAGTAGTATCCCATAAGCCCTTGAAGCTCTGTAAACTCATACACCATTTCAGACATAAGGTCTGCTTTTGCAAGGTGCACGGATCTATCCATGGCTTTCTCAAGTCCTGTTGAACTTTGACCCGTAATACTTTCTATTTTATCCATATAAAGCGCAAGCAATCGTATAGCAATGTTCTTTTCTCTTTTGATCTTATCTGCAAGTGTACCAAGACCATCGATGAACTGTACTTTTTCTAAACCATCCGTAGAGAGTCCATTTTTAAGATCATTTCTGTAAAAGAAAAGACCATCTGCCAAACGTGGTTTAAGTACACGTTCATTTCCTTCTACTACCTTAGAATAATCATTTGTATAAGCATTGCTCACCACAATAAACTTATTGGCTATCTTCCCGTTTTCAAACACAGGAAAATAGCGCTGATGCTCTTTCATAGATGTAATGATCACTTCAGCTGGAAGCTCTAAGAACATTTCATCAAAAGTACCTACAAGCGCTTTAGGATTTTCTGTAATAGACACAATCTCAGCAAGAAGTGATCTGTCTCTTTCTATGATAATGTTATGTGTAGCCTCCAAAGCATCAAATTCTGCCAAAATTTTAGACTCTCTTTCTTTAGGTTCCAACATCACCGCACCCTCTGAGAGGATACTTTCATAGTCATTTATATTTGCTACTTTCACAGCATCATACGTCACCATACGGTGTACATATGTTTTTATGTCTGACTTTACACCAAAAAGTTCAACATCAACAGAACTATCATCCATTCTTACCTGTAACCATCTGATAGGTCTGATAAACTCATCTGTTCTTGCTCCCCAACGCATCATTTTTCCAAAACTCATTGTGGCGATCCACTTTTCTAACATTGCTTGAAGAAGCGAAGTGGTTTGAGCACCCTTCTCTTCTTTTTTGAAATAGAGTACTTCTTTACCGTTCTTTTCACTACGTCCAAGTTCGTCAAAAGGAACACCACATTTACGGGCAAATCCCTCTGCTGCCTTGGTTGGTTGACCATCTTTTAAAGCAGCAACCATCGGAGGACCAAAAAACTCAACCGTTGCATCTTCTTGACTGATTGGCATAGCAGCATGTCTAAGTACCAATCTTCTAGGAGTATAGACAAATTCAAAACCATTAGAAAGGTTATACTCTGTGAGTATGTTTGTCCATGATTTTTCTATGTTTTTTACGATTTTAAGTAGTGGTACAGCAGGTAGTTCTTCTACGCCTATTTCAATGAGTAGTGCTTGTGTCATGGTAGGTTTCCTAGTAAATAATAATGGCTATTATTTTACCTAAGAGTTGGTAAAGAGGTGGTTAGTCCTTCTTTCCCTCTTTATCCTCATCATCTATCATGTCAATACGTCTACCCTCATCATCAAACTTACTCTTATAATAATTTTTGATGATACCAAAAGTAATAAAAACAAAAATAAACATAGCAATAATATATAAAATATCTCCAAATGACATATTAATTCTCCAAAGTATTTGCGATGGTAATTTTTTCAAAACCATCATAATTTTTACGCAGTGCATCATAGAGGACAATGCCTACAGAGACACCAAGGTTTAGACTTCTGCCTTTTCCACCCATTGGTATGGTAATACACTGTTCAGGGTTTGCAAGCAACACTTTTTCATCTATGCCTTTTGTCTCAGAACCAAACAAGATATAGTCACCCTTTTTGAATGAAGCATCAAAATAAAGGTTATCTGTTTTCGTCGTAGCCATATACGAGTTTGAATCTATAGGATGTTTCTCCAAAAATGCATCAAAACTCTTCCACACAATTAGATCCAAATCTTTCCAGTAATCTAACCCTGCACGCTTGACTGCTTTATCATCTATATCAAATCCCAAAGGTTCGATAAGATGCAATGTAGCACCTAAATTAACACAAAGACGACCAATAGTTCCTGTGTTGGGTGGTATTTGTGGTTCCACCAATACTATATTGAACATATTAAAAGATTACCGTTTTATTCCCATTGACAAAGACTCTGTCATTCAGTACCAAAGATAAAGCACGAGAAAGCACTATTTTTTCTCCGTCTCGCCCTGCTCTTTGCATATCTCTCCATGTTAAACGATGGTTCACAGGTATAACATCCTGTGCGATGATTGGACCTTCATCCAAATCATCTGTGACATAATGTGCTGTTGCACCGATGATCTTCACCCCTCGTTCATACGCTTGTTTATAAGGGTTTGCCCCTATGAATGCCGGTAAGAAAGAGTGATGAATATTGATGATCTTCTGCGTATAGGATTTCACAAAAGTAGAAGTCAATATACGCATGTATTTTGCCAGAACAATATAATCAAATTCAAATTCATTAATGAGTTTCATCACATGCTCTTCATGTTCTTCTCTAGACATATCATCAGCAGGAATGTAAAAGAAAGGGATGTCAAAACGACGAACAAGCTCTTCTAAAGTATCATGGTTTCCTATAACACACTCTATCTCTGCACCCAATTCACCATCTGCATGACGAATAAGTATATCACCTAAGGCATGAGACTCTTTAGTCACCATTAGAATGATTTTTTTATCTTCAGGTTCTATGACCCTAATATGTGCTGCTGCAGGTGTCACGGACTTAAGTGTATCAAGTAATTCTTGCGTATCAAAGAGACCTGATACGACAGTACGCATAAAAAATCGTCCATACTCTTTGTCTACAAATTCACGGTTATTATCAATATTTAAACCTCTGTCGTAAAAAACTTTAGAGATCTCATATACCAATCCTTTGGCATCTTCACAGTCTATTAAAACTCTTGCTCTTTTTTCCATTTTAACCCTAGTTGCACTTAAATTGTAAAATTATACCTATTTTTCTTTCAAACTCTTTATCTTCTCTTGCGTACGCCCATCAAGTTCATCACCTAAAGCCTTGCCTTTAAATCCCTCTGCCATTAATTCTGTTGGTGTTACCCCTCTGTCAAAAGGTTTATCCCATACATCTAAGTGCTTCGCCAAAATTCTCACCTTGGGATGATAATTCCCTACATACGACATAATCCCCTCTTTGAGTGCCAAGTTGGCTATGAAAGATACGGTTAGTGTTGCAGGTAGAGTAGTTGCCAATTTTTTATAGTACACATTAGGTGCACCCAGTCTATCTAAGAGCTCACCTGTCTCTATGTCCCAATACGATTTAGAGATAAAAAGAAAATAATAGTCTCTCAGTTCATCTTCAAAGTTAGCCTGATACTTTTGGAGCTCTCTACTTAACTGTATAAAATTACCACGCTCCATGCGCACATCAAAAAGCTTTTCAAAAATACAAAGTTGCAGAAGATAATAGAGTCCATAATGCAAATACTCAGCCCTGAACATCTTCTCAAACTCACTAAAAATGCGTTCTTTAGGCAAGTCGTCCAGTGCAATATTTTGACAGAGAGTGCAGCTCTTCTCTTCTATTTTAAACCCAAAACGTGCAGAAAATTGCATGGCACGCAATACACGTAAACTGTCTTCTATAAATGAACTTTCATTGACAACTCTAAGTATTTTATGTTCTAAGTCATCCAAACCAGACCAAAAATCCAATATCTTTTCATTCTGAATGTCATACATCAAAGCATTGATCGTAAAATCTCGTCTTTTTGATGCCTCACGTTCATTGTTTGCTAAAGTTACTTCAAAGCCTTTATGTCCTTGAGCCACTTTTTTTTCCTTTCTTGGTAAAGAAATATCTAGCAGATGATACTTATAGACAAAAAAGCTCTTCCCTACACCCTGGGCACCTAAATGCACCATAGCCGTCTCAAAATCTTCCACACTGATGTCAAAACATTCAATATCATAATCTTTACATTCACGTCCCAAAAGACGATCACGTACCGCGCCACCCACTATGTAACATGTGGCATTATAGTATTGTGTCAAATAGTCTGTCACTGTAGTTATATCATGAAGTATAGAAGGATCTGTTTGAGAAAAAAAGTTTGGAAAAGGTTTGATAGTGGGCATGTCATCCCTTATATATCGTTAGTTTAAAACAATCATAGCATTTAAAAGTTAAAATTGTGACCTAAGTAAATGGTAGGATTCTCCCTACCATCGTTCTATTTACTGGCATACTCTGCAATGATATCACCCATTTCTGTACAAGTACAGATCTCTTTGGCATCATAATCACCAATGTCACCCGTACGGTATCCCTCAGAGAGTGCTTTTTTGATCGCAGCATCTATTTTATCAGCTGCTTCATTTTCACCTAAAGCATATCGGAGCATCATACTGGCAGAAGAGATAGTCGCTAACGGGTTAGCGATCCCTTGACCTGTGATGTCTGGTGCAGAACCGTGGATCGGTTCAAACAAACCTACACCTTTACCCGTACTTGCACTTGGGAGAAGTCCGATAGAACCGGAAAGCATAGATGCTGCATCTGAAAGAATATCTCCAAAGATATTACCAGTCAAGATCACATCAAATTGTTTAGGATCACGGATCAGTTGCATTGCAGCATTATCAACATACATATGAGAAAGCTCAACTTCCGGGTAATCTTTGGCTACATCTTCTACGATCTCTCTCCAGAACTGGCTTACTTCAAGTACGTTGGCTTTGTCTACAGAACAAAGACGCTTTTTACGCTTCATCGCGATGTCAAAGGCAACAACTGCAATGCGTACCACTTCTTCTCTTGTATAGATCATGGTATTAAATGCCTTGTCTGCATGAAGTTCTCTTGGCTCACCAAAATAAATACCACCTGTAAGCTCACGTACAACCATAATATCTACACCCTTGATCACCTCAGGTTTAAGACTCGATGCATTCACTAGCTCATCAAACACCATTGCAGGTCTGAGGTTTGCAAATGTACCCATCTCTTTACGTAGTCCAAGTAATCCTGTCTCCGGACGTAAATGTCTTTCAAGTCCATCCCATTTTGGTCCACCTATCGCACCAAAAAGAACTGTGTCACATTTTTGCACACCCTGGATAGTCTCATCAGGTAACGGTACACCTGTTTCATCTATAGCTGCACCACCTAAAAGCATTTCTTCATATCTTAAGTTAAATCCTTGTGTCACAGACACTGCATCAAGTACTTTAATTGCTTCATCAATGATCTCAGGACCAATTCCATCACCTTTAATGACACCAATTTTATAACTATTACTCATATATATCCTTTAAAAATACACGACTAGTCGTGTGAGCCATCCGCTGAGGATAGCGTGTAGAGAGTTTTGCTCTTTATGCGTTCTCGTTAGCTAGTTCTTTTTTTGCAAATGCTATCAGTCCACCTGCATCTACCAATTCTTGCATGAACTCCGGGATCGGAGCAAATTTATATGTTTTAGCTTGAGAAACATTAATCACTTCTCCTGCATCCATATCCACTCTTACTGTATCACCTTCATTTATCTGTGCTGATTCTTCCAACTCAAAGATCGGAAGTCCCATATTGAAGGCATTTCTGTAAAAAATACGTGCAAATGTAGGCGCAATAATAGCTGACACACCTGCTGCTTTGAGTGCTATAGGAGCATGTTCACGACTTGAACCACAACCAAAGTTTTCACCCGCAACAATAATATCACCCTCACTCATCTTAGAAACAAACTCAGGGTCTGCATCTTCCATCACATATTTTGCCAACTCTGATGGCTCACTAGTATTGAGATATCTTGCTGCGATAATCAAATCTGTATCTATATTGTCACCAAATTTCCAAACTTTACCTTGCAAAGTCATTCCTTTTAAATAAGAGCCCTAAAGCCTAATAAATTTTCGCGATTATAGCTAAAAAAATAAAATTTACCAAATTTTACACCCATTTCTAATACAATTTCGGTATAATCCACCTTAATTATTACTGAGGTATTCTCTCACATTATCAAGGATTTATATGGCAACAAAAGACAGCATGAAAAGTATAGAAGCGTTATTTAAGTCTAGAAAAAAAGGTGACGTAGTCACATTTGAAAATATTGCTAAAGAATTTACGAAACAGCCTACTGCGGCACAAGCAAAAAAAATTCACAAACTTTCATCTGACGCAAAGATAGAAATTCATTCTGCTTCAGAATATTCAAAACTTCTTGCGGCAAAAGAAGCAAAAAGACGAGATGACATAAGAAAGAAACTCTTAGATGGTGACAGTGAAGATGAATTTGATCTTCATAAAGAAAAAGAACTCTTAGAGTGGAGTCGTTCTGATTCTCCGGTAAGAATGTACTTGCGTGAAATGGGTAAAATTCCTCTTCTTACAAAAGAAGAAGAAGTTGATCTTTCTATGCGTATTGAAGAAGGTGAAGACATCATTATTGATGCTATCTGTTCTGTCCCTTACCTTATTGGATATATTTTAAACTATAAAGAGCCTTTACTCAACCGTGAAAGACGTGTAAAAGAACTTTTCAAAAGTTTTGAAGATGACAAAAAGGATGATTCTGATGACTCTTCGGACGCTGATGACTCTACTGATGCAAAAAGTGTCCCTAAAGATGACAAAAGAGTGAAACAGGTTGTTGATAGTTTTAAGCATCTTGAAAAAGCTAAAAAAGAGTGGATGAAAGCACGTGATGATCTTGATACCTTTATGGAGAATGAAACGGATGCAGTGAAAGTGATTCATGAACGTCTTAAAATTGCATTTAAAAAAGAGTTACTCAAGGCCGCACTTCTTAACCTTGGGCCAACTTCAAAACTTATCAATGAGCTTGTAAAAGCAATGGAAACTGCACTCAAAAGTGATGACAGTTTTGATAAAGAATTAAAACGATTAGAATATAAACTCCCACTCTTTAATAATATGCTCAAAGAAAATCACCAAAAACTACTTGCTAATATCATTAATATGGACAAAGATGACATTATTGATGTCGCACCAGAGACAACGATGGTAAGTACTTATGTTGAGATCAAAAAACTGTTTGAAACAAGGGAAGCCAGTAAAGGTGGATTTGACCTTTCAGAAGAAAAACTACAAGAGATCCTAGGACAGATACGTCAAGGTAAAGCAAAATCAGAAGTGGCAAAAACACGTATGGCAAAATCAAACCTTAGACTGGTTGTATCTATCGCTAAGCGTTATACAAACAGAGGACTTCCTTTCCTTGACCTCATTCAAGAAGGAAACATCGGTCTGATGAAAGCTGTTGATAAGTTTGAGTATGAGAAAGGATATAAATTCTCTACATACGCGACATGGTGGATCCGTCAGGCTATCTCAAGAGCTATTGCAGATCAGGCACGTACGATCCGTATCCCTATTCACATGATCGAGACGATCAACCGTATCAACAAGATCATTAGAAAACACCTTCAAGAAGAAGGAAAAGAGCCAGACCTTGATACAATCGCAGAAGAAGTAGGACTGTCTGTAGATAAAGTGAAAAATGTTATCAAGATCACCAAAGAGCCAGTTTCGCTTGAAACACCGGTTGGGGATGAAGATGATGGTAGATTTGGAGACTTCATTGAAGACAAAACTACTTTAAGTCCCACAGATGCTGTACTAAAAGATGACTTGAACAACCAAATAGATGAAGTACTTGATCAACTTAATGAAAGAGAAAAAGCTGTTATCCGTATGCGTTTTGGTCTTCTTGAAGACGAAAGTGACAGAACACTTGAAGAGATCGGTAAAGAACTTTCTGTGACACGTGAAAGAGTAAGACAGATAGAATCTTCAGCTATCAAAAAACTTAAACACCCTAAAGTAGGACGTAAACTTAAAAACTATATCGAAGAGTAACAATGTCGGAACATAAATTCTTTGCTCTCATCATAGGCACGGAAATACTTAACCGCCGAAGAACAGATGCACACTTTGACTTTGTTTCCAAAGTATTGGCAGATAAAGGTCATAAACTTACAGGGTCCTTCATCATAGAAGATGATCCTGATCTAATCATACAAACCATTAAATTTATTGCATCCCAAGCTAACCCTGTACTGTTCTCTTTTGGTGGCATAGGTTCTACACCTGATGATCATACTCGTCAATGTGCAGCAATAGCTCTACGTGATGGCATACTTTATACACATCAAGAAGCCAAACAAATTATAGAAGAGAAACTAGGAAACAATGCCTACCCTCACCCCATCGTAATGGCTGAGTTACCTAAAAATGCAAACCTATTATATAATCCTGTAAACAAAATGCCTGCATTTAGTCTGGATGAACGTTACTACTTTATGCCTGGTTTTCCAGAGATGGGCCACCCCATGGTCGAAAAGATACTGGAAAAACTTATTCCCGTAAAAAAAGAACACTATCGACATACTTTTACTGCTTTATGCAAAGAAAATGAATTCATCGAAGTGATGGAAAATATGCCAGAAGAAGTAGAGTTTTCCTCTCTCCCTAAACTCTATCGTGGTGGATGGAAAGTGACTATCTCTGTGGCTTCACATGACCAAGCCCTTAGCCATGAAGCATTTGACATGTATATACAAGTACTGAAAGAAAAAAATATAGTCTACGCTTTAGTAGATGAGGTATAAGTTTGACCTATTTAGATACTCTAAAACACCCCGTCATTAGACGACTCTCGCTCATACAGTTCATTTCATACTTTGGTACATGGTTTTCCCAGGTAGCGATCTTTTCTATGATCGTCTCTTTTGGCGCAGATGAGATCATGATAGCATTAACCGCAACGATGGCCATGTTACCAGCTGTTGTTTTGGCACCTGTCATTGGCCTTATCATCGATAAAATAGAGTTTAAAAAGCTTATGAGCATACTGCTTTTAGTGGAGATATCCATGACACTTGGGTTTATTTTTATTAATTCATTGAAGTATGTATGGGTACTCATGTTACTCATATTTATCCGCTCTTCTGCAGCTTCCATGCTCTTCTCTGCAGAAATGGCACTTTTCCCCAAACTTGTCTCAGGAGAGATGCTTAAAAATACTAATGAGATCCACTCTGTAATATGGTCACTCTGCTATGCACTTGGTATGGCTGTTGGCGGGTTAGTGACTTACTACGTAGGTTTTGACATGGCCTTTGCTATAGATGCCTTATTTTACGCTGTTGCTGTTCTTTTGCTTATCGGTCTTAAAATATCTATTGAAAAGATAACCCATACAGAGTCAAATTTTGAAATGTTAAAAAGTGGATTTAACTATTTAAAATCACAGAAAAAAATACTACATCTCATCTTACTGCACGCTGCTATAGGACTTACCTCTTTTGATGCTCTCATCACTCTACTTGCAGACTTTGAATATAAATCGATTATCGCTGTACCACTTGCCATCGGCTGGATGAATGCCACCAGAGCGCTGGGGCTAATGATCGGACCATTTTTTATCTCAAAAATCATTTCAAAAGATAATCTTCACTATTTTTTCATACTTCAGGGTATAGGGATCATCCTTTGGTCTCAACTTGAATACAACTTTTACTTTGCACTTGTTGGTCTTTTTATCACCGGTTTTTTTATCACCACACTCTGGTCATACACTTACTTACTCATACAAGAAGAGACCGAAACAAAATATATGGGGAGAGTCATTTCTTATAATGACATGTTCTTTATGCTCTCCAATGTAACCACTGCACTTTTCATAGGATATGCGTCAAAATGGGGCCTCTCTCTGGAAGGGATCACATTTACTCTGGGTCTTGGTTTTTTTGTAGTAGCCGGGTATTATTTATGGTTTAAAAAGCAGTACATTGATGATGAGAAATAACCGTAGCATCTGTTACAGCTGCTATCGTCCCCAAAGTTCATGTATGTGTGAGTACATCACACCCATAGAAACTACTACACGGTTTATCATCTTGATGCATCCCAAAGAGTTTAGAAAAACCAAAAATGGTACTGGCCATTTTACGCACTTGTCTTTAGCAAATTGTGAGATACATGTGGGTATTGATTTTACAAAACATACAGCCATCAATACCATCATAAACGATCCGTTCAATCTCTGTTATAGCCTCTATCCACATGAAAACAGTATCAATCTCAATGAAGAAGCTATAGGAGAAGAGAAAAAAAATACAGTTATTTTTCTCATAGACTCCACCTGGCCCTGTTCAAGAGCCATCTTAAGAGCAAGTCCCAATATAGATGCTTTACAAAAAGTCAGTTTCACCCATACAGAAATATCAAAATTCACTTTCAAGCAACAACCTAAAGCGTACTGCTTAAGTACCATGGAGTCTACTTTATGTGTATTGAACCTTCTTAATACTCACAAGATCGAACATATAACACATCAAAAATTAGATCACTTTTTATTACCCTTTGAGAAAATGGTAGAGTACCAACTCTCATGTGAATAATGAACCCTGTTAGAGGTTTTTTTCAATAAGTTGCATCACTTCAGCTATCTCTGTTTTGGATACTTTTCCAAACTTCTTATAGATCAATTTCCCTTCTTTGTTAAAAATCAAAATATCAGAATTATCATCTTCAAGATTCCATTGTTTAACTAAAACTTTTTTCTTATCTTTGACATAAATAGTATGAGGAAACTTCTTTTGCTTTGCTTTGAGTTTAGATTCAATGATAACATTAGGGAGCCAGGTAGCTGGAAGATTGACTATGGCTACAGAGTTGACTTTTTTTCTATCAAATTTTTTAGCTTTCAATGCATCTGCCAGACCATTATTTAGATCTCTTTCATCCGGATCTACATAAAACAAAGTATATATCTTTCCTTTAAGCATAGAAGAGTCCCATGCTGTTCCATCAGTTTTACCACCATTTTTACCCTCTAGCACTACGTTACTTGGCACGTTACCAATCTCTAAAGCCATACTCTGTCCCCATAACAATAAGAACCCTAAAAGAATCTTTTTCATTCTATACTCCCTGTATAATATTCTACTCTATGATAGTACCATGATTTGATAAATGATAGAGGGTTCTATTTATCATATTTATGTTAAAATCTGCAAAATTTAACGAATGGAGATATTCAAATGGATATTACTAAAATCGGACATGGCGAAAATCCTGATGCTGTAAAAGCGATCATCGAGGTTCCACTTAATTCAGCTATCAAATATGAAATTGACAAAGACTCAGGTGCAGTTGAAGTAGACAGAGTACTTTACTCAGCTATGCACTACCCTGCAAACTACGGTTTTGTAGCAAATACACTTTCAGATGATGGTGACCCGGCTGACATACTTGTACTTTGTGACTACCCGCTGCAAGCAGGTTCATACATAAAATGTAGACTTGTTGGTGTACTTATGACAGAAGATGAATCTGGTGGAGATGAAAAACTCATCGCTGTACCTACAGTAAAAATCGACCCTACTTATGCAAACATCAATGATCTGGGTGATGTACCGGAGCATACACTTAACCGTATCAAGAACTTCTTTGAAACATACAAAATGCTTGAGCCTAACAAATGGGTAAAAGTATCTGGGTTTAAAGACAAAGCAGCGGCAACAGCGATCTTGGACAAAGCGATCAAAAACTACAAATAGTATCTGATTCCTACGAGATTAATCTCGTGAGCATTTCGCTGAGAAAACTCAGCGTTTGCTTAGTTATGGGAGCTTTGCTTCAATAACATCCTATCAATCAAAACCCCATCTCTTTTTTTCTATT
>QMKT01000008.1 GCA_003646505.1 Campylobacterota bacterium | reverse complement strand
GTTTTGTCTCTTCTATTGCTTTTTCTACTCTTTTTATTGCTTCTGTTGACATACTCTCTCCATAACTTTTCTGTATATTGAACCTTCAATATTTCATGTATTATACCTATTCGTTCTTCAGTTCAGTAACTTTTTTAGTTTTTTTTAAACTATCAGCGGGACAAAAATAAAACCATAAAATTCTTCTTTTTCAATATGGGTTTCTGAGAGCTTTTTAAATTTAAATATAGTCTTACCTACAGGTATGACAAGTGTACCACCAACCTTTAACTGTAAAAAAAGTGCTTCAGGTATTTCCTCTGCACTAGCAGAGACAAGAATTTTATCAAACTGTTCACCCGGCATACCAAGTGCTTCTTCGGCTCTCTTAATACAACAGTGATCATGTGTATGAATCTTTGATAGATTTACTTTTCCCTGTTCTACCAGAGCTTCTACTCTTTCAAGTCCGGTCACACTTCCTTCTTCTCCTGTGAGATGACAAAGCAATGCTGTTGTCCATCCTGACCCTGAACCTATATCTAATACTGTATCTCCGCCTTGAACATCCAAATGTTCTAACATAAAGGCAACAGTAGAGGGTTGAGAGATCGTTTGCTTATTTCCTATGGAGAGGGGAACATCTGTGTAAGTGTGTTCTGCAAGTGCACAAGGTACAAAATATTTCCTGTCTACCACAGTAAATGCATCAATGATCTTCGGAGACTTCAATATCTCCGAGAAGATCATCTCATTTACAAGTGTGTGTAAATTTTTACTTATCATGCTTTACCACAGACCAGCTATCGCACTATCACACTTAGGGCAATGTCCCTCTTTGAGATTGTTTACGGTAGATGCTCTATATCCAGTACGGTCGAAGAGTAGTTCATCACACTCGGGACAATGCGTATCTCCATTGACCCGTACATTACCAAGATATATATACGTAAGTCCGGCTTTTCTTCCTATCTCTCTGGCACGATTGAGTGTATCCACTCCTGTGGCATCATGATCAAGCATTTTATAGTTTGGAGAAAAAGCACTCAAATGCCATGGCACATGCTTGCCAAGGTCTTTGGCTATGAACTCTGCCATTTCGGTTAAGTCCTTATTACTATCATTTTCACCTTCTATGAGCAGTGTCGTTACTTCTACCCAAATGCCAGCAGCCACCATTCTTCGCAGTGTATCTTTAACTTCTTCCAGTCCGCCTTTGAGTGATTTTTTATAGTAAGCATCATTCCAGCTTTTCAAGTCAATGTTAGCAGCATCCACCCAACTTGCCATATCTTCGATGACCTCTGGTGATTCATAGCCATTACTTACAAATATATTTTTAAGCCCTTTCTCTTTGGCTATCACACCGATATCTTTAGCATAAGGATAAAATATCGTTGGTTCGTTATACGTATAGGCAATCGACTCAGCACCCTGTTCAAGTGCCAATTCTACCATCTGTTCAGGACTTACTTTAATCTCTTCATTGACTTTGCTCTCTTGGGAAATATCCCAATTTTGACAAAATGAACACTTAAAATTACATCCTACTGTTCCAAAAGAAAGCACTTTGCTTCCCGGTAACATATGATAAAGTGGTTTTTTTTCAACGGGATCGACATTTATGGCGATAGGGTGTCCATAGACAAGTGTTTTCAACTCACCATCTACATTTTTATTTACACCGCAGATACCGACCTGCCCCTCTTTTAGTTTACATGAGTGGCGACAAAGTAGACAGATGATCTTCTCTTTGCCTTCTTCTTTTTTATAATATTTCATTGTTTTATGATATGTCATGATGACTCCTTCTTTGAGTCAACCTTATATCAAGTGACTCAACTATATTAAATAATAGCATAGAGGGTTTAACAAGTCAAGGTTACGTAGTTCTTGAAGGAAATACAATTCTTTATACTAAAGTAGTTGAGTAAAACTTTCTTTATAAAAAAGTTCAAAATTATTTTTTGATAATGGTTTTGAAAAATAATATCCTTGAAAAATATCACAGCCTTTGTCAAATAAGAACTTAAATTGTTCTTCCGTTTCTATACCTTCTGCTACCGTTTTAAGATCATATATTTTTGCCATAGAAAGAATCGTAGTGATCATCAGTTCATCAGATTTACGCTCTCCCAGATAACTTACAAAAGAACGATCTATTTTTAACTCATCTATAGGCATTTCACGTAGAGAACTTAGTGAAGAATACCCTGTTCCAAAGTCATCCATGGAAAATGAGAAACCTAAACGTTTAAGTTTATTTATGACTAAACTAATTCTGTATATATCTTCAATAAGAATTGTTTCTGTCACTTCAAAAATTATTTTTCCTCTTGTATCTTCATTGAGATACTTGTCAGATAGTCGCTTCACTTCATCTAAAAAAGTACTATGGAAAAATTGTCTTACAGAGATATTGACAGAAAACTGTTTCAAGTCTAAACCTTTTCTATCCCATGACTGAAGTGTTTTAAACGCCTCTTCTATAATATAATTCCCCAATTCAATGATCAACCCTGTCTTTTCAGATATAGTGACAAATTCAAACGGTGACACATGACCAAGTTCTGGACTATTCCATCGAACAAGCACTTCACACCCAATGATCTTCTGCTCTCTGTTAAGCTGCGGTTGGTAACACAATTGAATTTCATTATGTTCCAAAGCAAAATAGAGTTTACGTTCTACCTTTAAAAGATACTCCACCTCTTTTGCCAATTCATCATTAAATAGAATAATCCCGTCACGGCCTTTTGATTTTGCCTGATACATCGCAATATCTGCTTCTTTAATGAACTGTCTGGCTTGTGTAAATGAACTTCCAATAGTATTCACACCGATACTTGCACTGATATATAAATGATGACGATCGATCACATATGTTTCCTTCAGTATCCCTAACAGCTCCTCGGAAAAAACGTATGCACTTTCCTGACAATTTTGACCATCATAAAATTTATCACTTATTATTGCAAACTCATCTCCTCCAAGACGAGCGATAGTATGTGTATCATTACAATAGTCTCTAATACGTTTTGCAACTTCTTTAAGTACTTTATCGCCTATTTCATGACCAAGTGAGTCATTGATCGTTTTAAAATGATCAAGATCAATAAGCAATAGATAGACATGTTTTTTGGAAGATTGTATTTTCTTGATCACATAATCAAGATAATCAATAAAATGACGACTATTATATAAACCTGTCAAGGCATCATGTTGTGACTGATAATAGTTTTTTTGGATCAAGTTATAACTGTTATCTGATGCGTAGATCAATACACCCAAAAAGATGAGAGAGAAGATAGAGAGAATATCTCCATATAATTCCCCTATCGATAGAGCATAGACTGTCAATGGTAAAATTAAAATTAATAAAACGGGTAGAAAAAGTTTTCTATCTGAAAACAGTAATGTTGAGGCTACTACAGATATGCCGATTTGCGTAAAGATAGCTATATAATGAAATTTATTGGCTACTTCTTCTGAATATAAAATAAATGCAAGGGTCCACAATCCGAAGATTATATAAAAAAAATAGCTGAGTTTACGATACCAATTTTCCAGATCATCTTTACCCATTTCATCAAATTCGTAATCTTTATAGATCATCCAACCCCATACTGATACGAGTATAACCAAGGTATACAAGATCAATGCGGGTATGATAATATTATTCATCCAGCCTAGTCCGATGTATGCTAAACCAGGTATAAAAGAAAGTCCGATCATAAGTAAAATCTGTTTTCGTAAAAAACCATAAAATTTTTGTTTATTCATAGCTATTATTTTATAATTATTTTTTATAATATGAGATTAAAGTATAATTCTAAATGTTATAAAGTTCATAAATATGAGATGATTAAAGAAAAAGGACCCAATAATAAAAATAATTTTTTAATGGTATACTTAATGCATATATTGGCTATTTAGTTTCTTTATTCTTGTCATTTAATAATTAATTTAACCAAGGAATAACTATGAAATACCTATTTTTTTTACTCTTATTCTCATTGACTTTAGATGCCAACGAAGCACAGAATATCATCAAAAAATTAGAAAAAAATCTTCGTGGTGACTATATGTATGGCACAATGAAAATGATCGTCACTTCTAAGCGTGGTCAACGTACGGTCAAGATAGAGTCTTGGTCAAAAGGGAATGATAAGAGTTTCATTAAAATACTCTACCCCAAGAAAGACAAGGGTATCACCTTTTTAAAGTTAGACACACAAATGTGGCAGTATATTCCCAAGATTGAACGCACTATCAAGATACCCTCTTCTATGATGTTACAAAGCTGGATGGGAAGTGACTTTACCAATGATGACATGGTCAAAGAGAGTTCTTTTGAAGAAGACTATCATACAAAATTACTCTCAAAAAGAGGAAACTTTGCAACGCTGGAGTTGATCCCTAAAGAAGATGCTGCGGTGGTATGGGGAAAGATAATCATTGATGTTGACATAAAGAATGCAGCACCTCTGAAAGAAACATTTTATGATGACAGGATGAAGAAAGTCAGGATACTCACTTTCTCTAAAATTGAAAAACACGGATCACACACCATACCAATGATCATGGAACTCAAACCACTTGATGCAAATAAAAAGAAAAATAGCACCAAGGTAATCTATGAGAAAATAGACTTTGATACACACATAGACGCTTCTTATTTCACCAAACATGCATTGAAGCGTTATAGCAGGTAATATATGAGATTTACGCTTGCCCTAAAAAATATACTCAAATCAAAAGGACGAAGTCTCACAACCCTGCTTTTAAGCCTGTTTACCACCACTCTTTTCATTGTCTATGTCGCTTTTATGGATGGAAGTCATCATCAGATCATTAAAAGTTCTGTAGAGATCTACACAGGATATGCACATGTCAACCTCAAGGGCTACAGAGATGAAAGTGACTATGGAAACCTTATTGAAGATGCAAGCAGTATTGATGAGATATTAAGAAACGATACTTCTATCAAAACATATGCACCACGGTTTGAGACCTATGCACTTCTGTCAGGTGATGAAAAATCTGTAGGAAGTATGATCGTAGGTATTATCCCTTCCAAAGAAGAAAAGTTAAGTAAACTGGCATCTTCACTCAGCAAAGGTGAATACCTGAACGATAATGATACCAATGCTATCTACATAGGTATAAAACTTGCAGAACGACTCAAAATAACTATCGGCAGTCAAATAGCTATGGTAGGCTCTTCCATTGACTACTCAATCGCTGCAGATATTTTTACAGTTAAAGGGATCTTCAAAACCGGTCTTTTTGATTTTGATGCACAATCTGCTTTTGTAAATAAATCGTACTTAGACAGCGTAATACTCTCCGATAACAAAGCAACCTACTTTACAGTTGATTTTCAGAACAATGATCATATAAACAAAGTTACATCAGCATTACAGGCTAAATTACCTTCCCAATACGAAGCAGTAGGTTGGGACAGTCTACTCTCTTCTCTCGTTCAGGCAATGTTGGTAGACTCCATCTTTGGGTACATCTCTATCTCTATCTTTTTTCTAGTGATCTTCTTTGTTGTTATGATATTTTCTTACGTCAATATCTATACACGTACACGTGAGATAGGTCTGTTACGGGCATTAGGATTAACCTCTAAAGATATTTTCATCATTCTCTTTATCGAGATCTTGCTCTTAGCCACAGTTGCTGTTAGCATTGGAGCGATCATAGGAGGAGTAATCGCACACCACTATGAACTTCAGCCCATTGTTATTGATGGAATTGCTGAGATGTATAAAGATTATGGACTGGTAAGTGACGAGGTTCCAATGCATTTTGACCTCTTTACAATCACCTGGAATGCCTTAACCATTTTCATACTCAATCTCCTGGCCATTGTGTACCCTGCACTCAAAATAAACAAACTCACTGCAACAGAGGCAATGCGATATGTATAAAATAGCAAAACACCTCGCCTGGTTGAGTTTATGGAGACGTAAATCACGTTCTATAATGGTCATATTAATGATTGCTTTGAGTCTCTCTGGTCTGCTTGCCATTCAAGGACTTTATGATGGCATGATCACACATATGATCAACACCACTATACGCAGTGACTCCGGAGAGATATCCCTTTATACCAAAGAGTATCGTTTACATAAAAGTTTAGCGTATAAACTCTCACCTGTCTCAAAGATAGAAGAAAAACTTTCCAAAATTAAAGAGATAATTTCTCACTCTGTTAGATTACAGCAAGAAGGACTCATTGCAACGGCGCATAAATCACTGGGAGCAAACATAAAAGGAATCTCTTTGGAAAAAGAGCGTGATTTTGGTAACTTTGATACTTTTATTACCCAAGGAGATTACAGTTTCGGGAAACACAAAAAAGAGGCTTTAATAGGCGCAACCTTAGCCAAAAAATTGCACCTTGACATAGGCTCACGTGTTGTTTTCACTGCACAGGATGCTGATGCAGAGATCAACGCTATATCATTTCGTATCTCTGGGATTTTCAAAACAGGCAATCCAGCCCTTGATGAATATACTGTTTTTGTATCGATGGAAAAAATATCAACATTTCTTAATCTCAAAGAATCTGCCACACAGATTGCTTTACGTATCCAAAATACTGAACAGATCAAACAGGTACAAAAAAAGCTTCAAACAATGTTACCAGAATTGGAGATACTTCGTTGGGATGAACTCTATCCTCTGCTTATACAGATGCAGGAGATGATGCAGATATTTAATCTTGCTTCATATATGATCGTCTTTATCGTCGCGGCATTAGGAATATTTGGCGTGATGCTTGTCTCTGTTTTAGAACGTTTACGTGAGTTTAGTATCATGCTTGCCATTGGTACACCTTACAAGATGGTGAGAAATCAAATTCTCTTAGAAGCAACATTTTTAGGGCTTATCGGCTTTATGGTAGGGGCATTATTAGGGTGGATCATTTTACTCTATATGTCTACATGGGGTGTGGACTTACGCTCTTTTGAAGCCGGATTGGAAACCTTTGGTCTCAATGCTATTTTGATCGCTGATATACAGTACTATTATTTTGTGCAAGCGTTCTTCGCTGTATTTTTTGCTACCCTTCTTTCAGTCATCTGGCCACTACGTATATTGAAAAAGATCAAAGCAATACAAGTCATACAAGGAAAAATGTTATGAAACTCAACCATATCACTAAAACATTCTATCCGGACAGCCCTAAAGAGGTCAAAGCCCTGACAGACATCAACCTGACATTTAATAAGGGAGAGTTCACAACGCTCAGCGGTGAATCAGGTTCAGGTAAAACCACCCTTCTCAACATCATAGGAGGACTTGACTCAGCGACAAGTGGACAGATATTTCTTGATGATGAAGAGATCTCTGCTTACAGTGAAAAGAAGATGGCAAAACTTAGACTGCAGGAGATCGGTTTCATTTTTCAAGCGTATAATCTCATCCATGTACTCACCGTTCGTGAGAATATCGGGTTCATTATGAAATTACTCAAATTTGAAGATAAAGAGATAGAGTCACGTATTTTAGAATTGGCTTCCATCTTACAGATAGAGAATATCCTTGAAAAACTTCCCGGAGAGATAAGTGGTGGACAACAACAGCGTGTGGCTGTAGCCCGTGCAGTCGCCTCACGTCCCAAACTCATACTGGCAGATGAACCCACTGCAAACCTGGACTCAAAGAACAGTGAACGTCTCATGGACATGTTACGCACGCTCAATGAAAAAGAACATGTCACGGTCATCTTTGCTTCACATGACAAATATGTTTTAGAACAATCCAAACGTATCATTGTATTGGATGATGGAGTCGTCATTGAAGATCGCTAACCTTATTACTTTATTCTGTCTTACTGTGCCCCTTATGGCCATAGAACATGACATTACTATAGAAAATACTAACTATACTCTCTCAAAAGTGCCATTCTCCGATGATAATAGAATACTCTATAACTACAACCGTTTACGTCTCAGTGACAAGATGAAAGAGGGAAACTTCTTTATGACCGTTATCGCTGATATCGATAACTATTATGGTGCAGATTATATTGACAGTTTTGAATATCAGTTTTTACGTACTATAAAAGCAGACACTCCTTTTAATATAGAAACAAACGCAAAAAACTATGGTGAGGGTGAAATATTTGCACGTATCCATCGTTTTAATGTTGGATATGTCGATGAAAAGCATCATGTTATCTTTGGCTTACAAAAGATCTCTATGGGTGTCGGACGTATCTGGACACCTACTGACCTTTTTAATCCCAGAAACCCTCTTGCACTTGAACCCGATCAGATCTACGGAAACTATGCACTCTCCTACACCTATGCGCTGGGAGGATTAAGTGAAGCAATGGCTGTGGTTGCCAAACGTCATGATGACAGCTATAAGTATGCCGGGCGTATTAAAACCAATATTGGCCTAGCAGATATTGCCGTAGATCTCTTTTCCAGTAATGATGCCCAGATGATAGCTTATGAAATAGAAGGCAATCTTTTTGACACAGGGGTTGAATGGCGAAGTGAAGGTGGCTATTATAAGGATAAACTGTTAGATAAAGACTTCCATCAGACCATACTCGGTGTTGATTATGGTTTTGTCAATGGGCTTACTATCATGACCGAGTGGTTACACTCTTCTGAAACTTACAGAGTAGATGAAATCCTTCTCACTCAAAACTCTACACTCTCTAACAACCGTCATCTATCCTCTGACTATTTGGGTGCTTCTGGCTATTATGATTTCAATCTACTCATAAATGGCGCTATTAGTATAATATATAGTTTGGAAGACCAGAGCAGTTTTATCTCTCCGCTTATAGAATATAGCCTAAGTGATGATGCATCTCTGGCGTTGGGAGCGTTACTCTATACAGGGGATGATCAAAGTGAGTTTGGGAGCCTTGAAGGTAACACTTATTACCTGCGTTGGAAAGTGACTTTTTAAATTTAAAATTCATGTAGGGTCAGGCAATCATCCCTACATGTTAAATGGTACTATCAATAAGGAGAATTAACTACTCTATATACCATGGTATCACCCTCATAAAAAGGTTGGTAATATGAACTTCCACATCTTCTATAACTTATCCCGTTAACATAGGTAGTTACACATGTTGTTGGCATTGAAGCTGAGGCAATAATTGAGCCTATCACTAGACCTGTTGAAAATGCAAGAATTGGACGTCCACCATAATAACCATAACCACGACCATGCCCACCATAATAACGATTATGGTTCACATTCACATTCACATTTCTATTTACGTTCCTATTTACGTTCCTGTTTACATTTCTATTGCTGTTTCTATTGCTGTTTTTATTTCTTGTCCTATTACCACTTCTATGTGTACTTCTTGAAGGTCTTGATCTCGCACCGCCGCCACGACGTGCCCCTCCTCCGCGACGTGCACCACCGCCACCTCTTCTTGCTTCAGCAGTTTGAAACAATGAAACGGTTAAATGTGAAGGCAAAACACTATAGGCATTCATATGATTTGACTGAACATCCGTATGAACAGAAACTGAAGGGGAAAATACACCTATCATCGCTGCAACAATTGTAAATTTCATTAAAGAACTATTTGTTTTTTTCATCTGTATTCCCTTCTTAGTTTGCACTATTTATAGATATCTTTTCCGCACCTTTTGGTGCCTTAAAGATAAAATCACTGTCCGAAAATTTAGGATTTGTATTCCATGTGAGTGAGGTATTGATTCTTGTATCACCATTGATAATACTAAATGTTTTTACCAATGGATGCTCACCCGTTGTGATCCAAACATGTATCTCTTTTGTATTATTTTTAAAAGCCACATAGTCACACTCTACACCTGCTACATCTACAGTACCAAAATACTTATTTGTTCTAAATTTTATACGTTTACCCATATCACTGTACATCAATGTAGCTAAAGGTGTTCTCATACCAAACTTATCAAATATAAAATCAAGTGTAGCATCTATGGTTTTAGGTGTTTTAAGTTGTCCGTAATATGCAAAATTATGATCTATCATAGTAAAAAGACCATTATTTATATAGGTGCTTCTATCTTTAATATCACCTTTATTATCTACTCGTAGTTTGGCAGGTCTCTCTATTTTCACAGATACCTTTTGTTTGTAGGTTATAGTTTCACCTTCAACCGTATCATTGTCAACGACGATCGCACTAAATGCATACTTATCCATATTACCTATTTGTGCATAAGCATTACTTACAATACTTTTTGCAGACTTCTCTTCAGCCAAGAGGTTTGTATTTGAAAGTAATAATCCAAAACTTACCACTACTAATGCTTTTTTATACAAGTTCATACTTTTTCCTTTTTATTAATAACCAAACAATGATATCACATAAAAATTTAAAATACTATCTTCTACTACAAATATACTCTTAATTATCTCCCAATATAGAATTCAGATGATCATGCGTAGATGTTTTTTTAGGCTTAGGTTTTGATACAGTTACGGCCTGTGCTCTTTTCTTTTTTGCTAAAGCTTTTTTACGTGCTTTTTCTTTTCTAATCCATCTTTCACGTGCCCTTGCCTTTGCCCTGGCATTATATTTCGCTTTTTTCTTAGCTTTTTGGCTAGCTTCTTCATTAGCTTTTACTAACTTCTCTGCTTCTAAAACCTCTGCAACTTTACGTGCTTCTTCTACTAATTTATCTTGTTTTATGACATTTACTCTCATCTCATCTAAACGTGCTTCAGATTCAAGACGGTCTTTTTCAAGCTTCGCAATTCTATTTTTCTCTTCCAACAGACGAGCTTCTTCTTCCTTCGCCATTTTTTCTTTTTCTTTTTGCGCTTCTACTATCTCTTGTTTCTCACGCTTTTTCCTGATATTGTCAAAAGAAGAAAGTAAATCATCTGCATCTGAATCTACAGCCTCTAATTGTCGTGATAAGTTAGATGGTCCTGCCATGAGGATGCTGGAAAAAAGTAGTAAAGTCATTAATTTAGACATATTTTCTCTCTTTGTATAATTTTTATGCTGAAGTTAAAGTATATCATAGTGTCTACTAAATTATTCGTTATTTTTCTAATATATCAAAAAAGGAAATACAATCTGTGCATAATTCGGATTTAAAGAATATCTCTTAATACCATTGCATAATGTAAAACCACAAGATTTAAAAGAAAAATCCCCATAGAAGACCCTTTTGAGAAAAAGCGTTGGAAAGGTGTTTTTACTTTATGCAAAGTCATCATACTTATGGTCATGTGTATCACGGTAAGTACAAATATCACAGCAACAAAATAGAGTTTTATACGTAAGGCATCTATCACTTCATTAGTTACATTCGAAAAAAGTATATCAATTAATCCATTATTATGGATCATCATATAGCCTGTAAAAAGCAATACTATCAGTGCACCTGCTTCAAAATAACCGTAAATAGGACCAATAATCGGGTATACAGCTTCCTGATCTTCTTTTTTTCTTAGGCTTACACCCAGTAAAAACATAAAAAAAGCACCACCGATCCAGGCAATTGCTGCAACAAGGTGTAAATGTATTTCCCAGCCCACTAGTTATTCTCTTTATTGTGATGCCCTAAAGAGCAATGTTCTTTTGCATTTTTTTTATCAAGTAAGAGAAGTAAACTTGGTGTGATCTTGTTCCATGTATCTGCCTCATGAACAAGAAAGACTTCTACTCCCATTTCAAAAAGTGTTAATAATGTTTTATACCCTAATTCTTTAACATAAAGTGTATCTACATTCAAGGTTTTAAAGTATTCAAAGAACTCTGGTGACTTGGAAGTTTTATGCGGGTTTTCCTGTATAATGATCTGTCCCTCATCAAGAAAAGCAAAAGAATGTGCTTTTCTAAAACGATGGGCAATGGTTTTTTTATCTTCTTCGACAGGAATAAGTGTCATTAGCTATCCAGCTTTAGAACTGCCATAAACGCCTCTTGAGGTACTTCAACTCTACCGATGGACTTCATACGTTTTTTACCTGCTTTTTGTTTCTCTAAAAGCTTTCTTTTACGGGTGATATCTCCACCATAACATTTAGCCGTAACATTTTTACCCATTGATTTTACATTGGTACGTGCAATAACATTATTTCCTATACTCGCCTGGATCGCAACTTCAAAAAGTTGTCTTGGAATAAGTTCTTTAAGCTGTGCCACAAAAGCAAGACCTCTTGTACGCGCTTTGTCTTCAGGAACAATAATAGAAAGTGAATCTACCACATCTCCCGCCACACGTATATCAAGTTTCACAAGGTTTCCTGCTCTAAAACCTATAGGTTCATAGTCGAAACTTGCATACCCTTTGGTAAGGGATTTGAGCTTATCATAGAAATCCAATACGATCTCATTCATAGGGATATCATACTCCAATAATACACGTGTTTCATTCAGGTAATCCATCTTAATTTGAATGCCGCGACGGTCATTGAGTAACTTTATAAGGCTACCTAGGTACTCCTGAGGCGTTAGGATCGTTGCTTTCACATAAGGTTCAAAAATGGTATCGATCTTTTGAGGTTCTGGAAGTTCAGAGGGGTTTTGTATCTCAAATTCTTCACCATTTGTCTGCTTTATCTTGTAAACAACCGTAGGCGCTGTAGCAATAAGTTCAAGGTCAAATTCACGTTCAAGACGCTCTTTTACCACTTCCATGTGTAACATACCAAGGAAACCGGTTCTAAAGCCAGACCCCAATGCCATTGAACTCTCAGGCTCAAAACTTAATGATGAGTCATTAAGTTTAAGCTTATTAAGTGCATCTCTCAAATCTTCAAATTTATCGGTTTCTATAGGGTAGATCCCAGCAAAAACAAATGGCTTAGCCGGTTCAAAACCATGTATAGGTTCTTCTGTAGGATTTTTAGCATCGGTAATGGTATCACCCACTTTGAGCGAATCAACTGTTTTAAGTCCCATCACTACAATGCCGATCTCACCTGTACATATCTCATCTGTTTTGATAGGTGCCACAGGATTTGGATACATCAGGCTCAATACCTGATGGTCATCTTTTGTCCCCATCACTTTTGCCATTTGACCTTTAGATATCTTACCGTCAAATACACGTACAAGTGCCAATGCACCCATGTAATTATCGAACCATGAATCATAAATAAGTGCTTTAAGCGGTGCTTCGTCATCACCGACAGGTGCAGGAATACGTGCCACAATACTATCAACAAGTTCTGCTACTCCCAAACCTGTTTTTGCAGAAACAAGGTTGTGTTCTGTGGCATCTATACCTATGGCTTCTTCAAGTTCAGCGAGTACTCTATCCGGATCTGCGGCCGGAAGGTCTATCTTGTTGACTACGGGTAAAAGTTCCAAATCATTTTCAATGGCTATATAGACATTGGCAATGGTCTGAGCTTCCACCCCTTGAGCTGCATCTACGATCAGCAATGCACCATCACTTGATGCCAAAGAGCGGCTCACTTCATAAGAAAAATCAACATGACCAGGAGTGTCAATAAGGTTAAGGATATAATGTTCATCACCTTTAACATAATTCAGTCTCACAGACTGTGCTTTAATGGTAATACCACGTTCTTTTTCTATATCCATCGTATCCATCACCTGTGCAGACATTTGTCTGTCAGAAACCGCCCCACACTCTTGTATGATACGGTCTGCAAGCGTAGATTTACCATGGTCTATATGTGCGATAATAGAAAAGTTACGAATATTTTTTTGTGGTATTGCCTTAGCCATTTATTTCCTTGTTAATGTTCACATTTTATAATGTGATTTCCAGTTGTTCTGTTCTTATGTATTGGTTTCAAAAAGTGAATTTACACTTTCATTGTTATGCACTCTTCGAATCACTTCACCTAGCATAGGGGCTGTTGAGAGCATTTTGATCTTAGAACATGTTTGATCCATCGGAATCGTATTGGCTACAACCAATTCATCAAGGTCACCATTTTCTATACGTTCATAGGCAGGTCCTGAAAGCACAGGGTGCGTACAACATGCCATCACGGATGTTGCCCCAAGTTTTTTTAGTGCTGCTGCACCTTTTACCATAGTACCTGCAGTGTCAACCATATCATCAATCAGAATAATATCTTTGCCTTCGACATCTCCTATGACATTCATGACTTCAGATTCATTGGCTTTTTCACGACGTTTATCTACAATGACCATATCTAAACCCAGCTTATTTGCAAAGTATCTTGCTCTTGCCACACCACCAATATCCGGAGAAGCGATAACCGGGTTTTTAAACTTTTTAGCCCTGATATAGTCCATAAATAATATAGCACCATAAAGGTTATCTACCGGAATATCAAAGAAACCTTGTATTTGAGACGCATGAAGATCGACCGTTACCAAACGTGTAATACCTGCTGTTTCCATTAAGTTTGCGACCAATTTAGCCGTGATAGGTACACGTGGCGCTGCTTTTCTGTCTTGTCTTGCATAACCATAATACGGGACGACAGCTGTAATAGATTTTGCAGACGAACGTTTTAATGCATCGGTCATAATAAGCAGTTCCATCAAGTTTCCATTTGCAGGGGCAGAAGTCGGTTGTATAATAAATACATCTTTACCACGTACAGATTCTGAAATTTTAATATTGATCTCACCATCAGAGAAACGATTAATGATTGCCTTAGAAAGTGGTTGCTCTAAATACTTGGCTATCTCCTCAGAGAGTTCAGGGTTTGATGTTCCGGAAAAAAGCATATATCCGCTCATAGTGTACCTTTTATAGTAATTTATTACGCGTATTTTACACAAAACATCATAAAAAGGGGATTTAAAGCTCCGCAGTATTACACTTATATATACAAAATATAACTACGGATTTATATGATACGAAAAGTTTTTAAGAAAAAACCCTCTGGCAAAAGTAAGATAGATGCATTTCTAGAAAAATATAAGTTGCCCAAAGCATATCTTTCAGTGAATCGAAGGATGATCACTAGAGGCGTTGCCATAGGACTCTTTTGGGGTTTTATCCCTATGCCGATGCAAATGCTTGCTGTCATGGCTAGCACCCCTTTTATACGTTTTAATGTACCTATTGCAATCTCTATGGTTTGGCTGAGTAATCCTTTTACCATGCCTCCTATGTACTATATGGAATACCTTACAGGAAATTTTCTTTTAGGCAGAGAAGGTATTGATGATATTGAAATGACAGTAGAATGGTTTTCTGCCAACATTGGAGATATCTTTGTTCCTCTCTATGTGGGAACTGCATTCTACTCCATAGTAGTGACTGGTTTCATTTACGTGCTATTAAATCGCTTATGGATAAGATCTGTACACAGTGAAAAACATGAACGAAAAACAAGCCGTAAACAAAAAAAGATTAGTTAAATTTATAATTATTATAATTTTTAACATTAAATTAACACTATTAAGCTATAATTCTCTTGTTGTAATTAACAACGTGTTGTCCCTACTTGATCCCTTTTTTGGGGCAACACACTTCAATCTTTTTATAATCTTCTCCAATATACCAATCATTAACCAAACTAGTTTATCATACAACAAAAAAAGAATTCTATTATGCCCATGAAACTAACATTAGCCCTTCTGCTTCTTCTCTCTTTTTCTAGTGTAGACGCCGCCTATACACTCAAAGAAAGCAAACGTGTAAAAAGTAAAATAGACCGTATGCCAAAGAACAAAGTGGCAGATATGAAACGTATACCTCAAAATCCTGCTTATTATGCAAATCAGATCAAACCTTTTTCGAAAAGTAAACAGAAAAAACTTGATAAAGAATATAATAAAAAATACTTCAAACCCTGGACAATCAGTAAGTTGGATATACCTAAACAAGACTTTGGCTGGGAGGTACGTTTTATTACAAAAAAGCCTATATACAGGTCAAACGGTTCTGTTATACGGTCATCTGTTTATAATAAGTGGATAGACAACGCACATTATGAGCATATTAATAGTAAAAAATATAAAGCTATTACTATCCGTCGTACCAATGTCAGAGCACTCCCTACTTCTACATCCTTTTACAGAGATCCCAGAAAAACAGGAGAAGGTTTTCCTTTTGACTATAATCAGAACTCTGCCTTACATATCAATATACCCCTTATCATTTCACATTACTCCAGAGACAAACGTTGGGCTTTTGTTCAGGCATCTTACTCATTTGGGTGGGTAAAAACCTCTGACCTTGCCCTGGTCAACAATGATTTTATCAAAAAATTTAAAAATAATAACTATGCCATGGTCATCAAAGATAATCTTCGACTATATAAGGATAAACAAGATATCTCTTTGATCAAAATTGGTGCGCTTTTCCCTATATCTAAAGATGGCAAACACTACCTTGTGGCCTCTCGTAATAAAAAAGGTCATGCAGATATTGAAAAAGTTATTGCAACCAAAACAAATATACTTGCCAAAAAACCGCTGCCATTTACACCAAGTAATGTCTCGAGAGTCGCACGTGAATTCTATGGAGAACCTTATGGTTGGGGTGGGAGTTATGAATGTCGTGACTGTTCAGCGACAACAAGAGACTTTCTTGGGACCTTTGGTATTTTTTTACGCCGTAATTCAAGTAAACAGGCAAAAGATGGCAAAAGGATCAATATAAGAGGTCTCAGCAAAGCAAAGAAGAAAAAGAAGATCATCCAAAAAGCAGAACCTTTTCGCTCTCTGCTTCATGTAGCGGGTCATATTGTACTCTATCTTGGTCACTACAAAAATGAGCCCGTTATCATGCATACTTACTGGGGTATACGTAAAAAAAACAAAACAAAACTGATTACAGGTCGTACCATTATTACAAGTACTGAACCAGGCAAAGAACGTTCAGATATACGAGAGGGGAGTAAACTTATCAATACGCTGAGTTCTATCGTCAATTTTTAACAGAAATTTAGCTAAAATCAAAGTATTAAAATGCAATGCAGGGAGGCACAAAATGCCCAGTCGTCCAAAAGAAAAGATTAAAATATTTACCACCACCATTACAGCAGGGGTACACAAAGGTAAAAAAGTTGAAATACCGGATATCTTTACCACAAGAAGTTCAAAAGGTATTTTAAAAGAGTCTCTTTTCAATACCCTTCAATTTGATATTATAGATAAAAACTTTGTTGAAGTATTTTCAGGTTCAGGTTCCATAGGATTGGAGGCACTTAGCCGTGGTGCAGGACAATGTTATTTTATGGAATACAATAAAACAGCCTTTCGTTGCCTTGAAGGTAATGTCAAACGTGTGGATGCATCCAGATCTCATCTCTTTTATGGTGACAGTTTTGAAAAGTTCCCACTAGTCTATGATATGGTTAAAAAATCCAAAGAAAAAACCTACTTTTATTTTGATCCACCCTTCTCTACCCGTGATGGTATGGATGATGTCTATGACAAAACCATAGCGTTAATAGAAAGCATAGAACCAAATGTTGTTGAACTTGTCATCGTAGAGCATATGACAAACCTTGACATGCCAGAGACCATAGGCACATTAACGTTGATAAAACGTAAAAAGTTTGGCCGTAGCACCATGACATATTATAAACCAACCTGAATAGTAAGGAATAACCATGACCAAAAAAGAAGACCACATTGCACTTTTTATAGACTGTGATAATATTTCACACCGTTCCATAGAAGGCATCATTAATGAACTTAGTAAATACGGTATTGTCAATATTAGGCAAGCCTATGGAAACTGGACAAAAGACAACCTCAAAAACTGGGAAGATAAACTACTTGAATTTGCTATTAAACCTATACAACAATTCGATTATTCTAAAAATAAAAATGCCACAGATATTCTCATGACTATCGATGCCATAGACCTGCTGCACACCAAAGACATCGATGCTTTTGCCTTTGCAACCTCTGACTCTGATTTTACCCCTGTTGTTATGCGTGTACAGGCAGAAGGTATTAAAGTCTTTGGTTTTGGTGAGAAGAAGACACCTAAACCTTTTATGGCAGCATGTTCACAGTTTATCTTCACGGAAAAACTAATGAAAGGTGAAGCAGCACAAGGATCTGAGCCTATAGATGTGATGCAGGCACCTGTAAAAAAGTCAGGAAAAGAGATGCGTAGCGATACCTGGCTAGTCAATGTACTTCGTACAGCTGTAGAACAGACCATGGATGAAGATGGATGGGCAAACCTTGCTAATATTGGTCAATACATCAACAATTCAACTTCATTCTCACCTATCAACTTCGGATACAAAAAATTGAGTAACCTCATAAATGAGATAGACCTCTTTGATGTTTATGTAGATGAAGATAGCAAACAGATGAGTATCAGAAATAAGAGGTTCTACTAAGAATCTTCTTTAACTCTTTTAGGCTTCTTCTCTTTGACCTCAGGTTCTACAAACTCCCCTTTTACCAGCCCTGCTTCATGTAAAAACTGTGAAGGTTTGTAGTCTATCTTTTTGACTCTGTCAAATTTTGCTAAAGAGAGGTAAAGTCTGTCTTTGGCCCGTGTTACGGCTACATAAAACAATCGTCGCTCTTCTTCTATACTTGACATCATCTTCCGGTTAGGGAAGCGCCCGTCTACCAGGTCTATGACATAGACTTCAGGAAACTCCAGCCCTTTACTTGCATGCACAGTGAGAAGGTTCACACCTTCACCCTCACTCAGTTCATTGCCTCCGAGCACCATAGCATTGACAAAACGTCTTAACTCTTTGTATTGACGTGAAAGATCCAGTAATAATCTTGCTTTTCTATTAATACGTTCTTTAGCCTGCTTTTTCTTCTCTTCATCTACTTCTCCAGACTTAAGTCGTCCCCGTTGTATGGAAAGTAATTCTACAATACCTTTATAGAGTGAAGAGTTAATAGCCTCTCTTAAAATATCAGAAGGTTTTTCTAACGTATGTAAAGACCGCATAAGCGTATAAAATTCTCTAAAAAAAATCACACCGTCATGGGTCAACTTAGGATGCTTCAGTAAAGGATGCTTATAAAGTGAACTCTCCAGGTTCAAGAGTTTAAAACGTGCAGCTGATCCAATTTCATTATCATCATCAAATAGTCCAAGTTGTACATTTTTGTTAGGATTGAGTTTTGGTAGATCCTGTACCTTCGGATAGAGTACCCCTTGCATAAAATTACCCTGTCCAAAATGCAAAAAACACTGAAAAAACTCTTTAGAGAGTGCAGAACCTACACCTCTGGCATATTCAAACACATGAATAAATGCCATCATGTCTTTAGGGTTTACCAGCAGTGCCATCAGGTCAAGTAAGAATTTGATCTCTTTTGCATCAAAAAAACTGGTTCC
>QMKT01000007.1 GCA_003646505.1 Campylobacterota bacterium | reverse complement strand
CCGATCATCTCGACAACGCTGGTTCTGGTTGCAGTGTTTATCCCGGTATCTATGGTACCAGGTATTACAGGTTCACTCTATCAGCAGTTTGCTTTGACCATCTCCTTTGCAGTTCTGGTCTCGTCACTCAATGCGCTTACGCTTTCGCCCGCTCTTGCAGCGATTATTATCAAGCGTCGTAAAGAGGGTGAAAAGAAATTTGTCGGGTTTGAACTCTTTGAAAGAGGGTTTAGCTGGCTGACAGATAGATACACCTCTTTTATCACTCTGCTTGTCAAACTTCGTTATGCTGTTTTGACACTCTTTTTTGCGCTAATGGGTGTTATCTATTTCATGTTCATCACTACTCCAACAGGATTTGTACCTTCTGAGGATAAAGGGTTGTTTATGGTTGCAATGAATCTTAAACCGGGAAGTTCTATTGAACGTACCGTTGTGATACGTCAAGAAGTTGAAGATATTGTTGCAGGCATTGAGGGTGTGGAACATGTGATCGCCATTGATGGATACAACATTATAACAGGAACACTTGACGGAGGTGCGGCTGCGATGTTTGTGACCTTGAAACATTGGGATGAGAGAACGGCAGCAGGGTTGGATGTGAACAGTATTATAAGACAGGTTTTTGCCAGGACTGCACATATATCAGATGCTACTGTTGCTGCATTCAATACACCTGGTATCAGTGGACTTGGGTCTGTGGGCGGTTTTGACTTTAGACTGCAGGATTATCTCTCGGGTGATATGGATACTTTTATGCATTATGCTCGTCAGGTCATGAAAGAGGCCAATGCCGACCCTCGTGTGGGTAAGGCATTTACAACGTATAATCCCTCTTATCCTATGATCTCTATAGAAATAGACCGTAAGAAAGCCAATGCACTGGGTGTGGATGTCGCTACACTGTTCAGTACCATGCAGGCTTACTTGGGATCTTTTTATATTAATGATTTTGTAAAATTCGGTAAAGTTTTTAAAGTATTTGTTCAGGCAGAAAAGGAGTTTAGATCTGATAAGGGTGATATCGATAAACTCTTTGTAAAGAGCAAGCATGGGAAGATGGTTCCAATGTCGGCACTCATTATGCTTAAAGAGCAGTTGGGTCCTCAAAGTATTTCCCATTACAATCTTTATCGGTCTATTCAGATCAATGGATCTGCTGCCCCAGGACGCAGTTCAGGTGAAGCAATGGCAGCAATGGAAGAGATCGCTGAGCGTGTACTGCCAAATGGTTATGGATTTGAGTGGTCGGGTATGTCTTATCAGGAAAAGATCGCTGGTAATGGACAAATCTTGATCTTTTTCTTTGTCGCTTTAGTGGTCTTCCTTGTACTATCTGCACAATATGAATCATGGATACTCCCGCTGATGATCCTACTCTCGGTTCCTATCGTTATGATCGGAGCGATGGGTGCACTTAAAATGGCAGGACTGCCACTTAATGTCTATGCTCAGGTAGGATTGGTTCTCTTGATCGCTCTAGCCTCCAAAAATGCTATTTTGATCGTTGAATTTGCAAAAGAGTTACGTGAATCAGGCAAAAGTATCGTTGAAGCAGGTATTCAGGCAGGAAGATTGCGTTTCCGTGCGATCATGATGACGATCCTCTCTTTTGTCTTTGGTACGGCGCCGCTTGCTTTTGCAACTGGTGCAGGTGCTGTAACGCAAAAGTCCATCGGTGTAGGACTGCTTGGTGGTATGCTGGCGGCAACCATAGTGAGTACGCTTTTGGTACCTGTACTTTATGTCCTCCTTTCAACAATGCGTGAGAAATTTGTTTCTGTGGAAGATGAAATAGCAAAACGGGAGATGATTTAAATGAAATACTTAATACGAAATATAGGAATAGGATTGGTCACTGTGACACTGCTTGTCTCTGCAAAGAGTCAGACATTGACCATTGACAAAGCCATAGAGCTTACACTTAAACACAGTCCAGATATTGATAGTAGCAAATTT
The DNA here is from genome assembly GCA_003646505.1 of Campylobacterota bacterium. Taxonomy (GTDB): domain Bacteria; phylum Campylobacterota; class Campylobacteria; order Campylobacterales; family Sulfurovaceae; genus Sulfurovum. Next base: position 19,694 of record QMKT01000007.1, on the reverse strand, counting down.
GATTTTGAAAGGGCTATAGAGCGTAGTAATTTTCAAAAGGGATATTATCTTCCCCGCTTGGACCTGAGTGCTGTTGCAGGAAAACAAGGTATTAAGTACACGAATCAAGATAATATAGATGGTTCAGTATTACTTGGCGGGCTTAGTGCTTCTCAGCTCATTTATGACTTTGGGAAAACAAGTGGTAAGATCTCTGCTGCAGATGAAGATGCAAATGCATTTGAGGCAAGTATGAATCAATTTATTTCCAATAAAATTTTGCTTGTTAAAGCAAGTTATTATGATGTGTTAAAAATAAAAAGTTTTATACGTGTCAATAAAAAAAATATTGAACTGCAAGAGGGACAACTAAGACGTGCCACGCGGTATTATGAGAGTGGGATCAAAACTATCATCGATGTTTCTGATGCCAAAGTACGTTTAATAGAAGCACAGTTAGAATTAAACAATTCAAAATATGAACTCAAATTACGTCGTGCGATCCTTGAACAAACTATAGGGTATGTACCTTATAATGGAGACTATACACTCTATCACAAAAAATTGGATCTACCAAACGTAAGTCACCATCTCCCCAAGATCAGTACGTCTTTTTCAAAGTTAGAAGAGTTTGCTTATGATCATCGTTATGAGTTAAAAAGTTCCAAGTATTCTGTAGAGAGTTCCAAGTCTCTTATAGAGAGTGAAGAAGGTGGCTATCTTCCTACACTTTCACTCAGAGGAGACTATACTGCACAGGATGTAGATAATGATTTTGTTGCTATGACACCTGACAGACAATGGCAGGCAAGTGTTGATCTAAAGTGGAATCTTTTCGCTGGAAATCAAACAGATGCTTCTGTACAGGAAGCCAAAATTTCAGCGATGAAAGCAGCATCACATGTAGCTGAAGTAGAGCTTCTTATCAAACGACAAGTGATCGAAGCTAGTTTAGGGGTACAGCGAACAAAAGATTCAGTGACTCTTTCCCAGAGTATTGCTAAAGCCAGTAAACAAAAGTTTTTTCAGGCGCAAAAAAGATATGAGAATGATCTTTCTGATTATATAGAGCTTCAGGAAGCACAACAGGGATATATTAGTTCATTAGGTGAGTTGGTCAATACATATTATAATTATTATATTGCTATTGCCCAACTTGATTTTGCAGTAGGGAGATAAATCATTTGATAGGTTCATCAGTGATTATAATGCTATTCTCTGTTTTTATTTTACTTTTTCTGTTGTCAAATTTTTTCATTTCTTTATCGTACTGGGCTTTATTTTTCTTTTGAAGCGCTTTATGTTCCACCTTTCTTGTGGCATTAAGCTCTTTTTCTAAAGCTTCGATCTTTTCCTTTTTTTCTGAAAGTCTCTTTTCTTGTTCTATCTCTGTATCGTTGTAAAGAGGGTTATAGTTATAGTCATCCCTGCTCAAGCGATCATAACTAGACTTTACAATAGGCTTTATACTAGGTTTTGCCGGTGTTGGTTTAGCAACAACATCGGCAAAAACAAATGTAAATGTTAATAATAGTCCCAATAGCGTGTTTTTCATGATTATATCCTCTCTTTAGATGACAAAACCCATAATTCAACTTTTTCATTATCTCTGGAATCTCTGCGTTTTGTTCTTCTTGATGAAGCTCTTACATCTCTTCTTAGATGTAATTCTTTTCTATAACGCTTATTCTTTTGCAGTTCTTCTATGATGGGATGTGTGCTTTCTTCATCAATAACTTGAGATAGATTTGAGAATATTAGCACAATTTTACCATGAGGTGCAAGGTGTTCTTTTGCTTGTTCAAAAAATCTTGGAAAGAGTTCTTCTTCATAATACATCGCTTTATCAATACCCTCTTCTAATTTATGCTTAGCAAGTAACCAAGGAGGATTAAAAACAATAAGGTCAGCTTTAACATCACAATTTTCAAATAAATCACCATGATTTAGTGTTATCAACTCTTCAAATCCTAATCTTTGGATTTCTTCAGAAACGCCAATAATTGCATTTTTATTTGTATCCGTTGCGAAGATGTTTTCAAAACCATTTTGGATAAGTTGAAATGATAAAACACCAGATCCTACTCCAATTTCTATTGCGTTATTCTTTGCTCCATCGTATTTCTTTAACCATTTATCAAATAACTTTAAATGATCAAACCGTGTTGGAAAATAGGTACCATAATAGGGGTGAATTCTTAGATTTAAAGTTTTAACTTCAAGTCCCTTTTTGTACCACTGCCAAGAACTGTTCATGCCTTGCACTTCGGGAAAAGATACATAAAATTCTGATACATCAGTATATAACAATTCTAACCAACCAAAATCAGGAGCTTTTTTAACAATGAGTTTATTGTCTTTTACTTTTAGCAATAATCTATGTGAAGCTTTTCTAAATGCAGCACGATAATCGCGTTGTCCTTGAAAACTTTTGTCCTTATGTTTCAGTAAAAGGTTTCTTTTTAATTCATTTAAAACCTGTAAGCCATTGCTATAAAATTCTTCAACAAGCACATACTTTCCTGCGATCATTTCATCAACAGTCGCCTTTGTATCCATTTTACGGTAAAAGCTTATAGCTTCAATTTCTGTAGTGATAATATTTGGTCTATCTGGTTTCATAGCTTGTAAATCTTTATTCATGGTGTTATGCCTTTTATCTTATGTCGCAGTTTAATGTATACGGGCTTTGTTCTGGTTTGATTTCTACAGTATTGATGATTTATTCCAGAGAATATTATTTTTATAATATATAACTTTGCTTATCTCTCTTTTACTCCCATTATAACCTAATAACAGCTTCCCATAAAACAAAAAGCACCATTACGCTATAATCGCGACAATATAATATCACGTAGGATAGTCCGATGAGCGAAACTGTAGAAAAAAAAGCAACATATAATCCAAAAGAAGTAGAAGATAATTACTATGAACTCTGTGAAGCTCGTGGGTATTTTGAGATAGATGGTAATAAGAATATTCAAGAAGAAGGCAAAGATGGTAAGATAAAAACCTTCTCCATCATGATGCCTCCTCCAAATGTAACTGGGTCACTACACATCGGTCATGCCCTCACCTTTACATTGCAAGACATCATCACACGTTATAAGCGTATGGACGGATTTAAAACACTTTGGCAACCTGGGACTGACCATGCGGGGATCGCTACACAGAACATCGTGGAGAAACAGCTTTTAGCTGAAGGGACAACCAAAGAATCATTAGGACGCGAGAAGTTTTTAGAGCGTGCATGGCTTCAAAAAGAGACTTCTGGCGGAAACATTGTACATCAAATGCGTAAACTAGGTGTTACACCGGCATGGAAACGTGAGCGTTTTACGATGGATGAGGGTCTTAAAGAAGCAGTAAAAGAAGCTTTTGTATCTTTATTTAATGAAGGCCAGATCACTCAAAATACCTACATGGTCAACTGGTGTACACATGACGGTGCACTTTCAGACATAGAAGTAGAACATGAAGAAGTAAACGGTAAATTTTATACGATGATCTATAAGTTTGCTGATGGTTCGGGAGAACTTGAAGTAGCAACAACAAGACCAGAGACATACTTTGGAGATACAGCGATCATGGTTCACCCAGATGATGCACGTTATGCTGACATCGTAGGAAAAGAGGTACTTTTACCACTGACAGACAGAACCATAAAAGTCATTACCGATACACATGTAGACATGGGGTTTGGTACAGGTGTCGTTAAAGTAACACCTGCACATGACCAAAATGACTACGCAGTAGGTAAAAGACATGACCTTGAGTTCATTAAAGTATTTGATGAAAAAGGGATCTTAAATGATTACTGTGGAGAGTTTGCAGGACTAGAGCGCCTTGAAGCGCGTCCTGTCATTGTAAAAGCACTGGAAAATGCCGGACATATCGTAAAAATAGAAGAGCATGTGCATCAGGTAGGTCACTGTTACAGATGTAAGAACATTGTTGAGCCTTTTATCTCTACACAGTGGTTTTTGAGTGAGAAGATCGCTGAGAACTCCATAAAAGAGACCAAAAAGCATAACAACTTCCACCCTGCTCACTGGATAAACTCATACACGGCATGGATGGATGAGCTAAGACCTTGGTGTATCTCACGCCAACTTTGGTGGGGACATAGAATCCCAGTATTTACCTGTGGTGACTGCGGTCATACTTGGGCAGATAAAGCAGATGAACCAGACGTATGTCCTAAGTGTTCGAGTAAAAAACTGACACAAGATCCCGATGTACTAGACACTTGGTTTTCTTCTGCTCTCTGGGCGATGTCACCTCTTGGTTGGGGGAACAATGGACAACTAGAAGATCTTTACAACGATACAGATATGGCAGACTTCTACCCAAATAGTCTACTAATCACCGGGTTTGACATCATGTTTTTCTGGGTAGCTCGTATGATGATGATGGGAGAGCACTTTAATAAAGGTCAACTTCCATTTAAAGACATTTATATGCATGCACTTGTACGTGATGAGACGGGTGCAAAAATGTCAAAGTCAAAAGGGAATGTGATTGATCCACTTGATATGGTTGAAGAGCACTCTGCTGATATCATTAGATTTACCTTAGCATACTTGGCTGTGCAAGGTCGTGACATCAAGTTAGGGGCTAAGAATTTAGATCAGTTTAGAAACTTTACAAACAAACTTTACAATGCTACGAATTACCTGCAACTTAATGTAGAGACTTTTCCTGAACTAAAAGACATAGAGGTTAAAACACCACTTGGACGTTACATGCAAAGCAGACTTGCTTTAGCTGTAGAGAAGATTCGTGCTGCTATTGAGTCTTATAAATTTGATGAAAGTGCTAAAACACTCTATAACTTTGTATGGAATGAGTTTTGTGACTGGGGAATTGAATATTCAAAAGCAGACAGAGAAAGCATTGTGGAACTTGGAGCGATCTTCAAAGAGACACTTAAAATGGTTTCTCCGTTTATGCCGTTTATCTCAGATCATTTGTATCATAAACTTTCAGGCACAACCCTTGAAGAAGGTGAGTCTTTGATGATCATGAATTTCCCAAAAGAAATAAAAAGAGATGAAGAAGCTGAAAAACTATTTGCTATTATCGAAGAGTCTATTACGGCACTTAGACGTGCAAAAGTAGTCATAGACATGGGTAACTCTAAAATTGACAAAGCATACATTAAACTTGATGCTCCGATAGACACAGAGATGGCAAAACCATTTATCCAAAAACTTGCAAAAGTACTTGAAATAGAATTTGTAGATGCTAAAGTAGCAGACTCCATTACTGATGTTTCTGATAATCTTGAAGTCTACCTCCCTACAGGTGAGATAGATATGACACCTATCATTTCTAAGCTTACTCGTCAAAAAGAGAAGTTGGAGAAAGAGATACAAAAACTAAACAGTATGCTCAACAATGAAAGATTTGTTGCTAATGCGCCAGAAGCGGTTATCGCTGAAAATAAACAGGCATTGGAAGATGCACAAAATAAGATGACAAAAGTATCTGCAGAACTTGATGGATTTGTTTCCTAATGCAAGAAATCATCAAATCAGCCTACGAAGCCCTACTTGCAAAAGAGTATGATAAAGCCTTAGAGCTCTATATTACGTTGGAAGCACAAAAAGAACCAACATCCTATTACTACCTTGGCTTTCTCTACTTTAAAGGGTTTGGAGTCAATCAGGATACTAAAAAGGCTTATGATTATTACTTAGAATCGGCAACAAGAGAAGTACCTGTAGCCCAGTTCGAAGTAGCCCTTATGCTTGAAAATGGCGAAGGTTGTGAAAAGAATGAATCAGAAGCAGCTTTCTGGTATGAAGAGGCGGCCAAACGTGGGAACATAGATGCCTTCAATAACCTTGGTGCCATGTTTAAAGAAGGTCGTGGTGTACTCCAAGACTATAAAAAAGCTTTTATACTCTTTTCAAAAGCAGCCAACGCAAACAATGCTAAAGCACAGTTTAATCTAGGTGCACTGTATGACATGGGGCTAGGATGTGAAGAGAATAAAGAAAAAGCCATAGAGTGGTGCAGAAAAGCAGCCTACCAAGGACACAAAATGGCCGAAGGTATCATTAAACGTATGCAACATGACGGACAGATTGTCTTTTAAACTTCTTTTAAAAACTTTTTTGAAAACGTCTCTGCATGAAGTGGCTTAGAGAAATAAAACCCTTGATAAAGAAGTTCTCCATCCAGTCCGAGCAGTAGCTCTTTTTGTTTCTGATCTTCGATCCCTTCTATTACTATCCGATAATTAAATTGTCTTCCTATATCCAAGATAGTAGAAACCAGCAGTAATTCCTTAGGGTTAGATTCTATATCTTGCACAAATGCCCTGTCTATCTTTAATGTATTAAAAGAAAGTCTTTTTAAATACGATAGCGATGAATACCCTATACCAAAGTCATCCACAGCACATTTAACGCCTTCTTTACGCAGCATGTTGATGATATCTTGTGTTGTATCAAAACTGTCTATAAGTGACCGTTCTGTGATTTCAATCATAATATCACTCGTATCTAATCCATTCTCTTTTAATTTTTTAAGGAACTTTCTTGCAAAATCTTTTTCTACCAATTGTTGAGCATTCACATTAATGGAAATATATTCAAGTTGCCAGATATTTTCTTTTTTCCACTGCACTATATGATTACATACAGTATCAAGTACCCACCATGTGATTTGCGACAGCATTCCCGCCTTGATAGCCAATGGTATAAAATCTATGGGAGACAATAATCCTTTTACCGGATGCTCCCATCGTATAAGTGCTTCGGCAGAAAAAAGTTTATCCTCTTTGATCGTAACTATCGGCTGAAAGAACATATCTAATTGATTCTTTTCAATGGCATATGCCAAGTCATGCTGAAGATCAAAAAGCTCTTTTTGCTTTCTATCCAAATCTTCATTATAATATGAGATATTGCTATTAGCTTTTTTTGCTTGATACATCGTGATATCAGCATGTCTGATGATCTCTTCTATGTTGGTATAGTTTGGCTCAATAAGAATAATACCTATGCTTGATTTTACATGTAAATGCAAGCTTTCAATAATAAAGGGATCTATAAAAATATTTTGTATTTTTTCTGAAAACATATCGGCTTTAGTTAGTGCTATATCTTCCTGGTGAGAGACATAAGGTACAACGATAATAAACTCATCACCACCTATTCGGCTTATATTGCATTCATGGCCCAAACTATAGATTAAACGTTCTGAGACACTCAAAAGTACTTCATCTCCTACTGTATGACCTAAAGAATCATTAATACCTTTAAATTGATTCAAGTCCATATAAAACAGGAGAGAAAACAACTCTTTGTGACTAGAAGAATTAATAAGTTTCTCCATATTGTTTTTAAAACCTCTTCTATTTAATAGTCCTGTAAGTACATCATGTTGTGTTAAATACTCTAACTCTTCTAATGCATTATGTTCTTTGGTTTTATCTTCTATCAGTCCTATTCCCTCAATAGAATTGTTAACTTTATTTGTAAAAGGAAATGCTTTTGATTCTATCCAGTAGTCTTTTCCTCCAATAGAAGTATAGGGCCCGACATAGGATTGCTGACCATAGATCAATGCATTTTTCATAGTGCTAATAGGTCTACGATCAGGAAGATGATTAAGATTTAAACCTATGATCGTTTCACGATCACTATCAAATAAACTATTTAACTGTTTGTTACAATCTATAATATTTAGATCTTTATCATAGGAAAATATACCAAGGGGTGCCTCTTTAAATAAATTGTGCAAAAGAGTCTTTTCTTCTTCGAGTTCTTTTATTCTGATCTCCTGAGTATAAGACGTTAAAAGCGTCATAACTTGTGTGATAAAATAAATGATTATCAGTATTGCCAATACATAGTGTAGTGGAATATCCAGAATGAGTATTGTTACAAGAAGAGGTACAATGATCAAACCATTGTATACAATGGCGACACGGATATCAGCAGACAATGATGTGGTTGCACCCGATGCCAATCCCACCAACACTGTTACAATAAAAAGTTGATAATATGCATCCACATAATGAATATAAACACAACCAAGAACAGTAAATAACACTGCTGTCATAAATGCACTTATTACAAATCTTTTATACCATACTGCTAGTGTATGTTTTTGATAATTATTTTTAAATTCAAAACTCTCTCTTAATCGGAATACAGAAAGACTCACCAATGCTATACTCCATAATACTATACTATAGGAAAATATAGGGTATAAAGCCAATGCAATAAGGCTACTTAGCGCAATAACTGTTTTAAGACTCTTCTCTGATAAAAGATACAGATTAGTAATAATGACCTTATCTACTGTTTGCAAATTTTTTATATAGTTTACTAGTGTTATAAAATTCATTTTGTATTATACATACTTTTTATAATTCATCTGCTGTTTTAACAATATCCAAACCAAAACGTTCCCGAAGTTTTTGAATCTCTTTGCTTAAGTTATATTCATCAAGATCTTCATCAAAATCCATTAATGAAAGGGTTTTTTTATGTTGGGAAGAAAAATTTGAAACACTCAGTGACAGTTTAATTGCTCCTTTGTCTAACTGTACTATCTCCGCATACATTTGTGTAAGCATTGACTTAAAAAGTTTCTCAGAAAATATCCGGTCAACAGTCAAAGTCTTTTTAGATCTTACCCCATACTCATAGCCTATCTTCAAATAATAAGAGGTAGGATTTGCTTCAATAGCCATTACCATATAGATGATATGCCTCGCCATGATCATAATACGTCTTTTGATCTCATTTGCATCATGGATCACATCAAAAGTACGACTTATACCTATGGATTTTCTTTCACTTCGGGTACTGATTCCCTCATTATCTGTTCCTGTTACACGTCTATAAAGTTGAATGCCTGGTTTTTTCCACGATTCAAACAGTGATTTATGCCGTTTCACATCTCCAAGCGTAGAGATATAATGTTCCCCTAATCTCTTTTGAAAGCCTTTTCCTATACCTGGAAATTCTTTTATAGGTATATTCTCTATATAAGCATCTATATCTTTTACTTCATATACTCCGTAAGGTTTGGCAGATTCTGTGGCCAATTTTGCGATCCATTTTGCTTTGGAAATGCCTATGGAAACAGGTATGTCAAAATGTTCCAGTATCTTTGCCTGCAGTTCTTTTGCAAATGCATACACCTCTTCCTCTTTTTTCCACCCACTCACATCTCCGAAAAACTCATCTATACTGTACTGTTCTACTTTGGGTATATGGGCTAACATAAAAGCATGTATTTTATGTGATAGTTTATGATAAAGCGGATAATCTGAAGGCACAACAGTCATATTTGGACAAAGCTGTAAAGCCTGAGCAATGGGCATTGCCGTCTTCACTCCAAAAGCTCTTGCCTCATAACTTGCCGTGGTCACAATGCCCCGTATCTTTTTTCTGCCCTCTATCTCATCTACAAAATATGACTCAAAGGTTTTTTTGCCCTGAGCTTGCGAGGAAATGCCCTTGGGGTGCTTATCACTGTAAAACACAGGAGTAACAAAGGCACCGGAATTCTCATTCATCAGTTTAATATAGGTTCTCTTTTTATTAAAGATCTCAAGGTTGCTTCGAGACCCCACACAGATAGGTATATGTTTAAGTGAATCATTGACACTTCTCTCCGCAGAAGCAAAAAAGCTATCTATATCTATATGTAAGAACAAACAAAACCCTTTTTTGGAAAGTATAACCATCTTTTAAATTTAGAGTGATTTATATGTCATATTGTCATAAAATATAATATTAATATATTACTATTTCTAGATATTTTTAATATATTTTTGGCATACTATACAAATGAGAATATCTAAGGGGAGAAGACTCAAATGAAAATCCTAAAATATATACTATTGGCAAGTATACTGTTTATTTTATGGGTAACAGAACCTTTATGGTTTAAAAAGTCTTATAATACCAATACAACCCCTACCGATACTTTCATTACAGAGCAAGATCAGGAAAGAAAGAAACTCTTGAAAGATGAAGCTGCAAAACTCAAAGCCTTAGAAGATAAATTTGGTCCAAAACCTTCTGTTGCTTACGGGACACGTATACCTCATGCACTCTCTATATACTGGGGAAAAACACTAAAATATCCTGACTCGCTTGAGGAAGAAAGATGTGAACCTGTCCGCCCAGGTGCACGTGGTTGGCAAATAGTATGCAGATATAGAGTCAAAAACCATATTGACCGTTTGGAATTAAGACAAGATACCTATATTATTAAAGATGGTGTTATTTTAAAATAACCCTATTTCTTTCGTCTAAACTACTTCAAACTTCCCCCCCCACTTTTTTTAGATTTTAAATTCATATTTAATTCATACTTAATTCATACAATGGTACATAGACAACTAGGCATATTTAGAAATAAAATTCTTCAAATATGCCCTTATCTTTAAATCACTATTTTCCTATACTTAGATCAACATTTGGCACTTAAAAAGGTAAGTCCAAACTCGAATTTGGACTCGGTGTTGAGAAACTTGTTTAAGTGACTCAGAATGTATAAACATGTTAAGATCTAGACTTCCCTATTAAGCCTAGATCTTTAACTTCACACTATTCCCCAATATATTATCCCCACACTAAGTAAATACCCAGATATAATAAACTTTAACTAATAGTAAAGTATAATTAAACATACGAAGGAAAATGTTTGATCAAAATAATTAAAAAACTATTTACTGAAACAAAGGAAAAAAAATATACTCCTGATCCTCCGGGTAGAACTTTTAAGAGGATCCTGACAGGTAGATATTTTGGTTGTGAAGATGTGACTGCTGATGCTGCTAAGATAGCACAAGCCAAACAATATAAAATAGACCAGATACGTGAACTTGAACTCATGCCTATGTATGTCAAATATACCTATAAAAAAACCAAAGAAGCCGACCATGATAAAGAGATAATTTCTGCATATGTCGCATTTCAGAAAGAAGTACTTGCCAAAAAGTGGAATATGATTCATGTGACCGAAATTTCATTCACTATCAATCATGATGATTTAGATGAATTTGAACAAATGTCAGGTGTAATGATAAGTAAAGACTTTAGAGACTTAACACCCAATAATGATACCCCTTCTTATCAGGGTGAAGAGAGAAGAAAAAATAAAAGGAATGATTAAAAAATGATGAAAAGTTTATTATTAGTATGTCTATTGTCAGGAAGTATCTTGGCCCAAAATGTTTCTTCCGAACAAGATCAGATTGAAAAAAATGATACCCTTACAGTCCATAAACCAAGCAATACAAGAACTGGCACTATAAAAGAATTTTATGACAATGGTAAAGTTAAATCATCCATACCCTATAGAGGCGATAATATACATGGTACCATAAAAGAGTATTATGAAACAGGTAAATTCATAGTAAAAGTCTCCTATAAAGATGGTATCTTACATGGTATACTTAAAGAATATTACCCTACTGGTAAGCTTCGAGTTGAAATACCATTCAAAAATAACATCATAGATGGTATGTTTAAAGCATATTATCCTACTGGTAAACTTCGATATAAAACACCATTTAAAAACGGAAGAAAAGATGGTATTGGAAAAGTCTATAATCCTACGGGTAAAACAAAGACCGTACTCTTCAAAGATGGTATCTATAATGGTTTGATAAAAATATATTCTGAAACTGGGAAACTTCTCATAGATATAACTATTGAAGATGGAAAAGTAATAAAAAACAAGTAATAGTAGAAAAATCACAAACAAAGTAAAAGAATGACAAGAATAAAAAAAATATTAATCACCAATGATGATGGCTTTGACTCTAAAGGACTTTTAGCACTCGTTGAAGCACTCAAACCTTTAGGGCATGTTACCGTTGTTGCGCCTACAACCGAAAAGTCTGCCTGTGGACACTCATTGACACTGACTAGACCATTACATTTTGTAGAACTCAAAGAAGACTTTTACAAACTTGATGACGGTACCCCCACTGACTGTATCTTTCTCTCACTAAATAAACTTTTTAAAGAAGATGAAAAACCTGATATTGTTATTTCAGGTATCAACATAGGTGCAAATATGGGTGAAGATATCACCTACTCTGGAACCGCATCTGCTGCTATGGAAGCCGTACTTCAAGGTATCCCTGCCATAGCCATCTCACAAGTCTATAGAAGTGATGGAGAGAGCATTAGGAATTATGGTTATCAGTTGGCACAGGAGAGTATCCTTTCTCTGGTCAAAAAGATCTTCTCAGATGAGTTTCCCCTGCCTGAACGTAAATTTCTCAATGTCAATATCCCTCCTATTCCCTCTTCGCAATGTAAAGGATTCAAAGTCACCCGTGCAGGCAATAAAAAGTACGGTTTCCACGCAGAAGTACATCATAACCCAAGAGGTGCTGAGTACTACTGGATAGGACTGCCAAGACTGGAATGGATGGAAACAAAAGGACACGTGACTGATTTTGAGGCGATAAATGACAATTATGTATCCATTACCCCAGTGCATCTTGATATGACCTCACATGATGATATTAGTGCTTTACAGGAATGGATCTAAGCATGAGATTTGAACGTTGTCGTATGCTCTTCGGAGATGCTGACTTTGAGAAACTACAAAGATCCAAGATACTTATATTGGGTGTTGGGGGTGTTGGATCTTATGCCCTGGACTGTCTTTACCGTTCTGGAGTCTCTGACATTACCATTCTTGATTTTGATATCTTTGATGAGACCAATCAAAACAGACAGATAGGTTCTGAGGCTGTAGGTGAAGTAAAAGTAGAAAAACTTCAAACGCTTTACCCTGGTGTAAAGATCATCAATCAACGTATGGATATGGCATGGGTAGCAGCATTTGACTTTGATCCTTATGACCTTGTCATAGATGCAGCAGACACAACAAAAGTCAAAATAGAAGTAGCCAAAAAGTGTTACAAAAAACTCATTATGGCTCTGGGTTCAGCCAAACGCTATGATACAAACAAAATAGAAGTGGCTTCCATCTGGAAAACCCATGGCGATGCCCTCGCACGTAAGATACGCAATGAACTTAAAAAAGCAAAGTTTGACAGAAATTTTTTAGTGGTCTTTTCTCCCGAAGAAGACAAATGCAAAGAGAAAGGTTCTTGTGTTGCAGTAACAGGTGCAGTTGGATTAACAGTTTGTTCTGAAGCGATAAAGAAGATAATAAAATAATAGTGAGTAAGTGTATTACTTTTTATCTCCCGATCTATACCGGGAGTTTTCTTACAATCTATAGAGTAAAACAGCAGAAATGTATACTGTATATACACCTAACATAATTGGTAAAAGTCTATCATCATTTATAATTCTGTCTCGTATATTCCACATTTTTTTGCTCCTTTTAATTGATAAACATGATACTAAATAAATGTCAAGTTTTTGTCAATAGAAGATAAATATAAAAAGAATTTTGAAGTAACGCGAGGGAGCCCTCACGTTTTAAAAGAAGTACTATTTAAGTTTTCTGTTTCTAGCTGCAAGCACGGTCAAGACAAAGAGTCCTGCTACTGCATAGTAGATCCACATAGGGATAGGCACAGGATCTCCGGCTGCATATGAGTGAAGTCCTGAAAGATAATAGTTTACTCCAAAGTATGTCATAAGTACTGTTGAGTATGCCCATGTAGATGCTGCATTGTAAATGAAGTTTGACTTCAATGCCGGTATAAATCTTAAGTGCAGTACTACTGCATAGATGAGGATGGTTACAGCCGCCCAAGTCTCTTTTGCATCCCAACCCCAGTAACGTCCCCAAGATTCATTTGCCCAGACACCGCCAAGGAAGTTTCCTATCGTAAGAAGGAAAAGTCCTATGATGAGTGACATTTCTGAAAGGTTGGTAAGCTCTTTAATGGAACGGTCGATGTTATCGTTGCCTTTACCTCTTAAGATATAAAGTATCAATACTAAAAAAGATAAGATCGATCCTAGTCCAAAGAAACCATCTCCAGAGATGATCGTAGCAACATGAATCATAAGCCAGTAAGATTTAAGTACCGGTACAAGGTTTGTGATCTCTGGGTTGATGAAGTTCATATGTGCCACACCCATAGTGATACCCGCGAGTATCGCTGTTCCTGCTAACGCAAAAGGTGAGCGTCTTGCCAAGACAATCCCTGCAAATACAGTAGATGCTGCGATAAATACGATGGACTCATAGGCATTTGACCATGGTGCATGATCTGCAATGTACCAACGGATACCAAGCCCTACAATATGCATAGCAAACCCAAAGACCAGTACTGCAATGGCTACACGCATGATCCACTTCATAGGGAAGGCTGGTTTGATCACATTAATAAATGCTAAGATCAAAAGAATAAGCCCTAAAAGTAGGTACAGAGGAACCAGTTTTCCAAAGAGTCCAAACTTATTGTATTTGATCTCCATATCTATACGATCTTGAGAAGGGATCACTTCTGAACCATACTTCTCCTGGTAATTACGTATGCCTCTTAAAGCAATGTTCGCATTTGCCCAGTTTCCTGTTTTTAAACCCTCTGCGATCTTTTGGAAGTAGGCAGCAATACTGATACGTACCTCTTCACCTTCTTTTTGTGGATACTCCTTAATAGCATCCATCGGTGCCATCCACTTGTTACTCACATCATTTGGTTTAGGATAGATACGTAAAAGCGAACCCTGGTATGCCATAAATGCAACATTGACTCTCTCATCGATTTTTATAAGCTCTTTGTCGTACTGTGACTTTTCAAGAGGCTTTTTCTTACTTGCCTCTGTGACTGCATCAAATATTTTATAAGACCCCTCACCCTTGGTAAAGAAATCAGAAAATCTCGCAAACTTTTCACTTTCTGGCAATCCCAATATCACTGCTATTTTTTTATGCCCTATTTTGACCATAGGCACAGATTGGTAAAGTTCTGGTTGCATGATCATTCCAAGCAGCATTTGTGTCGGTTCAACATTGTAAAGTGCAGATCTTCCTGTAACTTTTGCTATCACATCATGTGCCACAGTATCCATAGGTTTCATACGTCCCTGATGATCCTGTACCGCTAACTTACCAAAATTACGTGTATGCATTTTGTCATAAGACTGTATTCTCTCAAGTAGCCCTTCATCTATATTAGGTGAAGCTGCATTGAGGTTATGTGGGGCAAAAGCCATAAGTGCTATCATTACAAATGCAGCAACACCTGACTGTAACTTCCTTGTATTTTTAAGAAGCTTTCTAAATCTGCTTGATGGGGAGAAAAGATTCCATATCATTCCAAGTGTAAGAAGTATATACCCTATGTATGTTGGCCATGTTCCAGGGTCATGGTTTACAGAAAGTACAGTTCCTTTCTCATCTTGATCGTATGAGGATTGGAAGAAACGGTAATTTCTATGGTCTAAAATGTGGTTCATATAGATCTTGTATGGCATGTTAATATTTTGCTCTTTATCTATAAGTACTACATCACTGGAGTAAGATGATGGCGTCATCGAACCAGGGTAACGCTCAAGTTTAAAGTCCACAAGCTTGATCTCAAACGGTACATCTATGATCTTCGCACCTATTCGCATATCGACATGCACACCATCAAGCTCTATATGCTCTGTACGTCCTTGTCTGCCGCTAAATGGCTGGGTAATGACTGTCTTGCTTTTATCACCTACAGATACCTTCCATCTCATGAACTCTGGTTTTCCACTTTGTGTTTTAATGTCATGTGAATCCCATATAAGTGATGCATTTTTATGTATATCCTTTAACACAATAGCATTGGATCCAAATTGGTACAGCATTCTGTTTTTGAAAACATTATCGCCCCCTTTAAGTTCTCCTGAGCTTTTGTCATTCATATTCAAAGTTTTAACGATAAACGGGAAATTCAGTTTCAAAGTATCACCATCATCTTTTATAAGAAAAGTAGGTTTATCTGTTAAAGCATCTACATTGTAGCCAACATAAAAGCTTCCAAAGTCTTTTCTTTCACCATCTGTTATGTAGTAGAACTCACCCCTTTTTCCACTAGATATCTTAAGTTGAAGTATCTTTTTCCCGCCTTCTTTAACAGAAATAAGTTCTTGATGTGCTGTAGGAAAATACTCTAAAAGTTCTACTTTTACCTCTTTATCATCCATATCAACTTTATAATTCATACTATTAGCAGTCATACTTGAGAAAAAGAGTGCCTCTTCGAGAGTCGCACTTTTTTCACCTTTAACCACATGCATCTGCAATACTTTCTCAGCAGAAACCATAGAAGAACTAGCCGCACCTTCACGGATGTGCATCACACCTTCATAACCAATATAACGTGTGACAAGAGCACCAATGGCAATGACAAGAAAAGAAAAGTGGAAAAGAAACACAGAGGGTTTTGTCTTATAAGACTTAGACTTGATGATCTGATAGACCAATATAGCTACAAAATAGGCAAGGAATACCTCAAACCATTGTGCTTTATAGATGAGTGCCTGTGCAGTTTGTGTACCATAGTCATTTTCTATAAACGTTGCGGCAGCAACCAATGCACCAAACAAAAACAACATCAACACTGCCATTTTCATGGAAAAAATATGTTTCATTCCCTATATCCTTGTATCATAATATCAAAGATTATAGCCGATGTTTGCTAACCCCATGTTAATTGGGATTATTTATCTCTTATTATAAATAAATCAGCATGGAGTGTTACTTTAACTCACCCCAAGAGTCACCCACAGAAACAGAACACTCCAAGGGTACGTCAAGCTCCAGGACATTTTCCATGGTATGCACAAAACGTTTACTAAGCGCTTCTACTTTCTCTTCTTTGACTTCGAAGATGAGTTCATCGTGGATCTGTAAGAGCATGAAAGCATCAAGGTTTTCATCGGCTATCATAGCATCTATCTGATTCATAGAGAGTTTTATGAGGTCTGCTGCTGAACCTTGAAAAACAGTGTTTACTGACTCACGCATAAAGGCTGCTTTTTGCATACCATTTGCTGCTTCATAGTCAAAAATACGTCTTCTTTTTAAGATGGTCTCTACATAACCGTCTATCTTCACGCGTTCCTGTATGCCTTCCAAAAAGTTCTTCACTGTTGGAAATGATGCAAAATAGTTGGTGATGATCTCTTTGGCCTCACCCGTGCTAATGCCAAGTTCATCAGAGAGTTTCTTAGGACCCATTCCGTAAAGAAGTCCAAAGTTCACAGACTTTGCAAAGCTTCTTTTCTCTTTCGCTTTTTCTTCACCAAACAGTATCGTTGATGTAGCCAAGTGGATATCTACACCTGTATTAAAAGCTTCAAGGAGTGCCGCATCTTTTGAAAAGTGTGCAAGTAGACGCAACTCTATTTGAGAATAATCTATAGAGACCAGTTTATAACCCTCTTTAGCTATAAATGCCTCTCTTACAGAACGTCCTAAAGCAGAGCGTACCGGAATGTTCTGTAAGTTAGGATCACGCGAGGAGAGACGACCCGTAGCCGTTCCTGTCTGTCCAAAAGAGGTATAGATACGACTCTCATCATCTGCATTTGCCAACTTTAACAATGGATCTACATAGGTCGAGAGTATTTTTTGATATTCTCGATAGGAAAGTATCTTTTCGATCACAGGGTGCTCACCAAGCAGTCCTGAAAGTACAGCTTCATTCGTACTGTATCCTGTCTTTGTTTTCTTACCGCCTTTTAGGCCTAATTTTTGAAAAAGTATCTCTCCGAGTTGTTTAGGTGATTTGATGTTAAACTCAGACTCAGACAATGTATATATCTCATCGGTTAATGTCTTCAAGTCTTCAGAAAGTGTTTTTTGGAGTTTTAAAAGCACTGAGGGGTCTATCTTGATACCTAAACGTTCCATGCGCATGAGCACAGTCATAAATGGATACTCTACATTTTTCGCTTCACGCAGAAGATGGGTTAAAGAAGAGAGTTCCATCTTCTTTTTGATAGCACCATAAAGCAGGAAAGTCATCCATGCATCTTCTGCCGCATAAAATGTTGCATCAGATATGGCAACAGCTGAAAAGTCTTCACCTTTTTTTACCATCTCTTTAAACGGTTTCATCTCATATTTAAAATACTGTTTTGCTAAAGTATCCAATCCCACTTTTGTTCCGGGGTTTGAAAGCCAGGCCATGATCATCGTATCTGCATAAGGTACGACAGGTGAAAAATCATACTGGTTAAAAAGTAAAGAGAAATCAAACTTTAAATTTTGTCCGACTATCTGATGTTTCAGCAGTTTTTTCAGCGCAGCTAAGGCATCTTCCAAACTTACCTGATCTTCCACACCCAAATAACTGTGTCCGACAGGTACATAATAGGCCTTATGCACATCAAAACAAAATGAATATCCTACCATTTTGGCTACTTTGGTATCTAGGCCTGTCGTTTCAGTATCGAATGCAACGACAGCATCGGTATCTATGCCTTCTATCACTTTGTCTAACTTTTCTTTACTGTCTAATGTCACAGATTCAAAGGAAAGTGTCGCTTTTTTAGGTTTTGCAGTCTCAACCACTATCTCTTCCATGCCAACCTGTGCCTTTTTTATCGCTTGTTTCATCTCATAATGTTCAAACTCTTCAAGCAGGCAGGAAAGATAATTCTTATTTTCAAACACAAAACTTTCAACATCGACATCTTTAAAAACATCTGTTCTCATCGTGACAAGTTCACGTGATAAAAAAGCTTTCTCTTTACTCTCTAAAAGAAGATTTTGTATACGAGGAGTACCACAGTTTTCCAAGTCATCATAGATGGCCTCAAGTGTATGGTACTGGTTAATGAGCTTAGACGCCCCTACTTTTCCTATGCCTTTTACGCCAGGGACATTATCGGAAGAGTCTCCAAGTATGGCTTGAAAATTGATAAAATCTTGCGGTCTCACACCAAATTTATCGACACAGGCCTGCTCATCTACCACTGCACGCTTCACAGAATCATACATCTCTACTTTGCCATCTTCTATCATCTGATAAAGATCTTTATCATGTGAGACTATGCGGACTTTCATGCCTTTTTCTTTAGCAAACTTTGTCACTGTTGTGATAACATCATCTGCTTCAAATCCTTCACGTGAAAGATTGGCAAAGCCCATCTCCTCTATCCACTCTATGGCAATAGGAAGTTGTTTGACAAGGTCATCAGGTGCAGGGTCACGATTTGCTTTATATTCCGGGTAGATGTCATTTCTAAATGTCTTTCCCTTGGCATCTAAAGCAAAAACCAAATAATCCGTACTGTGATCACGATGCAAAGCATGTACCAAGTTGGCAAATCCTGTAAGTAATCCTGTTGGGAATCCTTCAGAATTACGTAAAGGGGGAAGTGCAAAATAAGAACGGAAGAAGAAACCAAAGGTATCTATAATTGTGATAGTTTTCAAAATAAGCCTAGTTTTTTATGTATTTTAGCCTATTCTCTTTTAGAAATACTTTCATAATAATTATATTGAGTGATTAACTTTGCATTAATATATATGATGTTATTCTTTTGTACTATACTAGATAAAGCCAAACTGTCTGCAAAGATAGCTGGGTTACTCACATGAACACTTTATATCATTGATGAAGTAGACTAACGTGAACCCCTGATGATTGCATCCCAAACATATGGATATAGAAGAATGATTAAATCAGTAAAAACCACCCCTAAAAATGCGCCGGCACCACCGGTAAATGAATCTAAAAAATTTACACAGCAAGACGTTGACCTTGCGAAAACACCCCTCTTTTTCCCTGAAGGTTTTGAAAAGAT